>CANHUD010000099.1 GCA_947463665.1 Sphingobacteriales bacterium | reverse complement strand
TGCCGGTTATAGGGTTCACTCATATCCGGGAAGCGAGGCCCGAGCTCGGGTTCGTTCCTGCCGATCAGCGGATTGGTTGTGGCCAGACCGATATGATCGTGGATGATCATCAGATCGCCCACACGAAAAGAAGGATGAACACCACCGGCCGCATTGGAGAGCATCAGCAGACGGATACCCAGGAATTTCATCACCCGAATAGGGAATACGATTTCATCCGGGGCATACCCTTCATAAAAATGGAAACGTCCGGCCATCGCCACCACCCGCTTTCCGGCCATTTTGCCAAAAATCAGTTTTCCTGAATGACCTTCAACGGTTGAAACCGGAAAATGAGGAATTTCTGCATAAGGAATCTCCAGTTCTACGTCCAGCTGGCTGCTGAAATTCCCCAGTCCGCTTCCCAGCACCACACCGGCATCGGGTGGTTGAGGATAACGCTGCTGAATGAACCGAACTGTTTCCTGAATGCGGGAGATGACCGTCATAATGGAGTTTTGATAGCCGGCAAAGATAAGTGCTTTGTTCATTTTGCCGGCATGAATGGTGCTGGTAATCCGTTATTAATTATCTTCGCGGAAATGTTCATGCTATGAATCTTCACGAGTATCAGGCTAAAGAATTACTGAAGAAATACAATGTTACCGTGCAGGAAGGATTTGCCTGCTCTACGGTTCAGGAGGCAGAAGAAGCGTACCGCCAGATCCATACCCAGACGGGCTCAAAGTTCGCGGTTATAAAAGCCCAGATCCATGCAGGTGGCCGGGGTAAGGGTACTATCCAGGAAAATGGTCTTAACGGAGTGAAAGTAGCCAAAAGCGGTGAAGACATCACTGAATTCGCTACCAAACTGCTGGGTGGTACATTGGTAACGCTACAAACCGGACCTTCCGGGAAAGTGGTGAACAAAGTGCTGGTAGCACAGGACATGTATTACGATGGTCCGTCGGAACGCAAGGAGTTTTACCTTTCCATCCTGCTGGATCGCGCAAAGGGACAAAACGTGATTATGTACTCCACCGAAGGTGGTATGAACATCGAAGACGTGGCGCATGATACGCCCGAAAAGATTTTCCGCGAATGGGTACACCCGGGTGGTGGCCTTCAGGGCTTCCAGGCGCGTAAAATCGCCTTCAACCTCGGCCTCGAGGAAGATGCGTTCAAAAGCATGGTCAAATTTGTGACCAATCTCTACAATGCCTATGTAGGCCTGGATTGTTCCATGCTGGAAATCAATCCGCTTTTCAAAGCAGCAGATAACAAGATTGTTGCGGTAGATTGTAAGATGAATATTGATGACAACTCCTTGATGCGTCATCCGGATGTAGCTCAACTGCGCGACATCACCGAAGAAGATCCTACAGAAGTAGAAGCAGGTCAGTACAATCTGAACTTCGTAAAACTGGATGGAAATGTAGGCTGTATGGTAAACGGTGCCGGTCTGGCCATGGCCACTATGGATATGATCAAACTGAGCGGCGGTGAACCTGCAAACTTCCTGGATGTAGGCGGTACAGCCAATGCACAGACGGTTGAAGCCGGATTCAAAATCATTATGAAAGATCCGAATGTGAAAGCGATCCTGATCAACATCTTTGGTGGCATTGTTCGGTGCGACCGGGTGGCACAGGGTGTGATCGATGCCTATAAGAATCTGGGCAACATCAACATTCCGATCATTGTGCGGCTGCAAGGCACCAATGCGGTAGAAGCTAAAAAGCTGATAGATGAAAGTGGACTGAAAGTGAAAAGTGCCATCCTGCTGTCTGAAGCAGCTGAACTGGTCAGAACGTCCATCAACTGATCATACCATTTATAAAACGGATGATGTCTGTATCTACTACAGGCATCATCCGTTTTTTTATTAATACGCATTCGTATCGCCTCGGAAAGAAACCCAGACGGTTGCAAACAGAATGCGGATATCTTCCAGGATCGACCAGTTTTCCAGATAACGAATATCGTATTCCACCCGTTTTCTCAGGAGATCCGGCGAGCGGATCTCGCCCCGGAAGCCATTGATCTGGGCCAATCCGGTGACGCCGGGCTTCACCAGATGCCGGACCATGTATTCGGCATGCATACCATTGAAACGTTCGGTGTGGTTCAGCATATGTGGTCGCGGTCCAACCAGCGACATATCACCTTTGAGCACATTAAAAAACTGAGGCAGTTCATCAAGATTGGATTTCCGGAGAAACCTCCCTACACGGGTTACCCGATCGTCTTTATGTGTGACCTGTCGGGCTTCCTGCTGATTGTTTTTACGCAGCGTTCTGAATTTAAAACATTGGAACGGTCGGTTTTTTTTACCCGACCTGGCCTGAACAAAAAAGACAGGTCCCGGTGAATCCAGTCGGATGAGTAAGGCAAGAATGGGTATCAGCCACCACAGAACAAGCATAATTACGAGGAGGCTTACCACGATGTCCATGGAGCGCTTCAACAACTGATTCACGGGATGTTCCAGCGGGTTGGAACGAAGCGATAAAACAGGAAAGCCATTCAGCTGATCCACAAGAATTCCGCTGCGCATAAAACCAGACGGAGCGGGAATAAATTTCATAGCGATGAAAGCTTTTTCCGCCATACGGGCCAGATCATACAAGGCCGGAAATCTTTCGGGTGATAAGGTACAGTAAATTTCAGTGGCGTTTTTTCGTTGTGCTTCCGCAATGACCTGCTGAAAGTCGGGCAACCGGCCCTCCTGCACTATTCCCATATTATCATTTACAGACTGCCCGTTTATCCGCGACCATCTGGGAACAGGAGGAAGTGCCTCAATTTCCTTCGCTGCTGCCTGATATCGCACTGCCTGAACGGAAGAAACGGATTCCTGCATCCATGACGCGCGTTCGTGGCTGTTGTTTCTCAACCCTCCTTCCGGTTCAATAAAAGGCTTATCCTGTATGAGAATGCAGGCAACAATTTCAACAGTCAGGAGATCACTACGAATCGATTCGATCACCTCATTCAGCCCTTCCCGTTCACCGATAAGAAGAATTTTTTTACCAAACGGAACTTTTACAGACTGCCAGAGCAAATACATGATAACCCGCCCGGTAAAGAGAAAAACAAAACAGAAAAACAGCAGCCAGGCAATTGAAATAGCCGTATATGTTGGAAGTACCCAAAACTGAAAGATCTGCAAACCTATGGTCATGAGCAGAAACGTTTGCAGCATAACGTTTATGTGCTTAGAAAATACCAGCCAGTTATTCGTCTGATAAAGACCTGTTAGCAGACTGGCCCCATACCAGAAAAAAAGAATTACTAACCATAACAATGTATCTCCTCCCAAATACAAAACTGGTAAATCCTTTAATAACAGACCTGACAGCATATGTACCGATAACAATAAACATCCGTCTGCAATACCTCCTATCATTCTGTAAACCGCCAGTACACTGTTTCGCATATCCAGTAATTGTTAACACATGAAAACTTTCTACATCCCGTATCCATTTCATCTTACTACACCAGCACCGGCATGGAGGCTCGAATCCGTTGCTGATCATACCGATGAATCCATTCCACTGTTTCCCGAATGTTCTGTACAGAAGAGGCACCAAAGAGAATGGAATCAACACCCGAAAGAGACGTCACATATTCAATTGCCTCGCGGGCAGGTATGGCTCCACCCGCCAGTACCTGCATAGCGATGACACGAACCTTTTTCTCAGCGAGTACTTTTTCGTAGAGTGATTTCCCTCCGGACATACGGAATCCGGCTTTGTTTATGGAGGCACAAACGATCGCATCTTTAACTCCCGCCTGCTCGAGGGTATGAACAAGCATAGGCAGATTCATCGTAATAAACCCGGGTTCAGCATTGTACTTGCGTCGCACATACTGCGCAAAAGCAGCAAGAACTTCTTTCATCTGTAAGCCAAGCAGAAGATCCGTTACTACATTCTGGAGAAAGATGACCGGCGTATGCATGCCTCTGAACATTTTCATTTCAGCATCAATCAGTAATTCCATTATAGAGAGATAATCTCTGGAGAGCATAGCCACTCCTCCCTTGAACAGGGAACCAAACACATTTCCGGGAACATATTTTCGAAGCGTACCGGATATACCCATTTCGGTTACACTGTTGGCATACTTGTGTGCATAGGGCATGCAGGGATATATGGTATAATTCCGCCATCCTTCATTGGCCCGCATCCAGGCGCATATTTCCCCTATGCGCTCGTGTGTGGTACACATGAAGGTCTGAATGCCCTCCGCTCTGGACTGCTCCAGTGTTCGGATGATGGCACTATTATGCCGGAAGCGGATCGACTGCTGCATAGCCTTCTCATCTGAGATGTGATTAACAGCAAAAAACTGGTTATCCCCGAAAATAATTCTTTCCATAAATTTAATGTTTTGAGCGGATCAGTGAAATGGCCTTATCGGTCTGAGCAGCGGATCGAAACGTATTCACAGGAGCGGAGGATCGATCCTGGATCTGCCGGATAAAGGAATCGATCTGAGCAGAATATTCTTCTCCCCGAAGATAGTAGGATACAGGTGCAGTAAGATCTGTTACATACCGGACATTCCAACCTTTTTCATATCCATTTGGTCTAGTATCTTCCCTGAAATATACCTTTAGCTCATTCGCATCTGCCATGAGCTTTCCTTTCGTACCGATTAGCTGTACCGATGTAGTCATTTTACGAAAGGTTTCATCACTCCAGTTTACAGACAGCAATCCGGAAAGACCGGAACGAAGTTCAAGATTCGCATACACCGCATCTTCCACTTCTTCAGAGAAAATCTTTTTCAGTTGGGCCGAATGTACTTTTTCAACCGGTCCCAGCAGATAATGGATAAGATCTACCGTATGTGATGCATAATCCATCAGGCAACCTCCACCTTCATTTTTGTTCGACCGCCAGGAGGATGATTGTGGCCGAATAACAACAGGCCCATGAGACTGAGCATGAAAATGATAGATGTCACCAAGATAATTTCCATTCAATAACTGTCTGACTTCTGTAAATGTTCCAAGGAACCGGTTATGATAACCAACCTGGTTGACAAGGTTATACTTTTCGGCCACTCCAGCCAGATTCGCTGAATCGTCTGCATTCAGACAAAAAGGTTTTTCTACAAATACATGTAATTTCTGTTCCAGCAATTCCTCTACCATAGCTGCATGAAATTTTGTAGGAACAGCTACCACAACTGCATCCGCTTTAACGCTGGCCAACATGGATCGATAATCCTGAAAACACGGAAAAGGAGAATACCTGGAAAGGGCATCTGTGACCAGTCGGGATGCATCACAGACACCTGTAATCTTAACATCCGGATGTGCTCCCAGAATAGCCAGATGAGAAATCCCCATCTTCCCTATTCCAATTACGGCGATATTGATCATATTTAATTTTTTGATGTAACGAAAGCTGGTTCTGGTTTCAGCCCTATAAATACAAGAAGCAGATGGTAAAAGAAAATAAGCTGATTGCCAATATTTCTTCGAAAAATTTCAGGTCGTAAAAAAATTCGTACCAGCCAACCCAGGCGCAGTGTAAACCATACGGGATGAATGGAACGCTGGGTACCGGCAAACCAGTCGAATACATTTCCTATTCCGATTACCAGTCCTGTTTGCAACCTGTTTACATTCCGGACAGCCCAGATTTCCTGTTTTGGACAGGTCATTCCAATAAAAACGATATCGGGCCGAACCTGGTTGATGGCATTGATCATTTTTTCATCATCCTGTTTTGAAAATTCAGCCACAAATGGAGGAGGATACGTGAACACCTTTACATGAGGATACCGGATGGCAGCATTTCGTTTTATCAAATAAAGAGTAGCCTGACTGGAACCCAGAAAAAAAGCAGAACCACCCATTTGATTCAGTCGCTCCATAAAATGATGAAACACATCCGGCCCCTGGTTCCTGCAAATATTCTTACCTCTCAATAGTAAGGATGCCAATGCAAAATATACTCCATCCAATACCAGATAATCACTACTGCCTAACGCCCATTCTAGTGAAGGATTTTTTGCAGCCAATCCATAGGAATTAGGACTGATCGTATTGACCGTACGTGGTTTCTGACTCCGAATCGGAATACGATTCAGCCGGTCTGAAAATACACGATACCCCATCACCGAAATCTCATTTGGTTTTTTAGCCTTCACCGGAAAGTTCACCATATAACCCATTTAGTTTAGCACCAATGATATCCATGTCAAAATAACGTCTGATCTTTTCAGAAGCAGATGCCGCCAGCCTGTTCCGTAGAGGCGGATACAGTATCATCCTGTCCAGCCTGGCTGCAAGCTCCTTCGTTTCACCCGGCGGCACATATAAAAGATCTTCCATCTCTCTGAAAATATCCTTTAAGCCCCCTACCGGAGTAGCTACAACCGGAATCTGATGGCTCATTGCATCGATAACGGCCATCGGAAATCCTTCTGCATAACTGGGCAAACAGAATACAGATGCTCGTTGAAAAAGTCGTCTTTTATCGTCCCCGTCTACCCAGCCTTTCAATTCAACCTGATCTGTTATACCAAGTTGACGACATAAACTTCGGGCTTCTTCAAGTTCTCCATTTCCGGCAAAGACAAGCTTCCAATCCGTGTGCCAGTGTTTCAGCAGCGCAAAAGCTGCAAGCAGGTCTTTGTACCCTTTACGGGCATTTAGTGTGCCGGCAAACAAAATAAACTGCTCACGCCCTGAGCTCGAAGTATACTGTTTTGCCGGATTATGAATCACCTGTAATCTGCTGTTTGCCAACAAAAAATCTCCTACCTGCTTATGCCAGAATGCAGACAAAACGATAACAGCATCAGCGTTTCTAAACATCCATCTGTAGAGTTTCCTATACCCTCCGTTCAGGGTAGTATCGGGCGAAAATGAATGAAAATGAAGAATCACTTTTTTCCCAAGCAACAGACTTGGAATCATAAAAAAACATTTTCTAATAGCAGACGGTGGCTCACTGAAATGGATATGAACGATGGTGTATTTATGTATAAGCCATGTGAATTTAATCAGGGATCGAAAAAAATAGAGAAGTTTTTCTACATTCGATCTGTCAATGTATGTTTCCAGCCAGTAGCAGTTCCATGCGATCCATAATGGATGCTCTGCATAATGGCGGATCACGGAAGTGATGCCTCCTCTGGTTTTTCTGCCTGGTGCTATGACCAATACCTTATGCTTATTCCCTTCCACAGTGCTATTGATTTAAATCCAGTCGTTCCACATATGCCGCAACCATATCCTCTTCCCGGTGATGATCAATGGTCCATTTTCGAATGAATGTGCGGTCTGATTTTCTTTTCAATATTGATGCCCACGAGGCTGCAATCGATTGTGGATCCATCGATCTGGATAAACTACCCAACTGTTCATGGCGGATCAGCTCTTTTGCGCCTCCCACATCCGTTAGGGAAACAGGTAAACCCATACTTAACGCTTCCAGCGCAGCCAGTGAAAATGTTTCACTGACGGATGTAAGCGTAAAAAGATTACTGGTCAATAAAAACGGACGAACTTCTTTCTGTGCATCTGCAAAATGAATATAGGATTCGAGTCTGAAGGTATTCACTCTTTCTTTTAACCCTCGAACAAGTGCCAACTCTCCCTCTCCTATGATAACCAGATGTGCCTGTATTTCAAATGCTTTATGCAAGATAGACAGTGCTTCTATCGCATAACGCTGCCCCTTTTCCGGTGAAATTCGCCCCACCATAACGATAACCTGTTCATGATCTTTAATGTCAAAGTATTGTCGCCAGTTCCGTTGTAAAGCAGTTAACTGACAGCGAATTTTTTCCGGAGAAAAAAAAGATGTATCGATACCATTGTAGATGATCGTATGTTTAGAGGGATGGAAATGATATTTTTCCCTGAAACAAATCTGCTGATTGGCACAGATAAAAAATACATGATCCTTTTTTTTGAACCAGCGCAGAAAAAAAATATCCATCACATATTTTCCAACTTTTATGGGTGCAGAATGATGAAGCGAAAGAAAATACTTTCTGTTATCTAATCGGAAAGTACTGGCCAGACGGGTCAGAAAAAAAGAATACGGTTCTACACAAAACACCTTCTCAACGGAGTGGGCTGATAAAATCTGCTGTATGCGGAACGATAACGTGAGATCGTATCTGAACTTTCTGTTCAATACACGGACTTCTACCCGAGGATCCAGCAAGGACAGCAGTGGATTGTCACTTTCGAGTAAAATCAACAGCAGGCGGTTTCCC
>CANHUD010000098.1 GCA_947463665.1 Sphingobacteriales bacterium | reverse complement strand
TTTTTCATGGCTCTTACGCTGGCCATTGTATCTTTTTCCTGTACGGGGCCGATCCTCGGTACATTGCTGGTAGGGTCTGCATCTGAAGGGGCCTGGCCGCTAACGGCCGGACTGGCCGGATTTGGCGTAGCTCTTGGCCTGCCATTCGGATTATTTGCTCTTTTCCCTAACTGGCTGCAATCTTTGCCCAAAAGTGGCGGCTGGCTGAACACCGTAAAAGTTGCATTGGGTTTCGTGGAATTGGCTCTGGCGTTGAAATTCTTATCCAATGCAGATCTGGTGGCGCATTGGGGCATCCTGCCAAGGGAATTGTTCTTTGGCATCTGGATCGTGATCGGCCTGGGACTTTTTGTATATCTGATGGGCTGGTTGCGGTTCCCGCATGATACACCCGGGGAAAAAATCGGCTTGCCGCGAAAATTCTTTGCGGCCGGAATACTGGCCTTTACGATCTATCTGATGCCCGGAGTTACCAATACCCGGCAGGCGAATTTATCGCTGGTGAGTGGATTTCCACCGCCACATTGTTACAGTTTGTATGCAGATCCGGTGAATTGTGAGGAGCCCTTAAAAGATTATGAGGAGGCACTGAAACTGGCCAAAGAGCTGAACAAGCCCATATTACTGGATTTTACGGGATGGGCCTGTGTGAACTGCCGGAAAATGGAAGAAAATGTATGGCCGGATCCGCGGGTGAAGGAGCTGATGGAACAATACGTGTTGGTATCCCTGTATGTGGATGATAAGCAGAAACTGCCGATCAGCAGGCAGTTCACCTATACCGGTAAGGACGGGGTGGAGCGGCGAATCACTACAGTGGGTGATAAATGGTCTGCGTTTCAGACCGAAAATTTCAATGCCAGCTCCCAGCCATGGTATGTACTGCTGACACCGGACGAGAAATTACTGGCTCCGCCAGTGGGGTACACACCGGATAAGCAGGTCTACGCAAACTGGTTAGCATGCGGGCTGGAAGCATTCCGGGCAAAGACGAAATAAAAAAGAGGCCGCCTCTTTGAGACAGCCTCTTTTGTTTAGTATGTGAAGCGATCAGAGTGCGATCTGCTTTTCTTCCATCATTTTACGAAGATTGATCAGTCCGTAGCGCATGCGGCCCAGAGCCGTGTTGATGCTACAGTTGGTCATCGTTGCAATTTCTTTGAATGACATATCAGCGAAATGCCGGAGAACGATCACCTCGCGCTGGTCTGCCGGTAGTTGGTCCAGCATCAGACGGACCCTGTCGTGGCTTTGTTTTTTCATCATAGAGCGATCGGCTCCTTCTTCAGAAAAATTCAGCACTTCGAAGATGTCATTGTCTTCACTGTTCCGGATCGTGGGTGTACGCTTCACTTTGCGGAAATGGTCTACACAAAGATTGTGTGCGATGCGTAAGGCCCAGGGGAGAAATTTACCTTCTTCGTTGTAACGGCCACCTCTTACTGTATCGATCACCCGGATAAATACATCCTGGAAGATATCTTCCGCTAGGTACTTGTCTTTGACCAATAAGTAAATGGACGTGTAGATTTTGTCTTTGTGCCGGTTAATAAGCACTTCTAATGCGGCGGATTCGCCTGACTGAAAGGCATGGATCAGCTGCTGATCCGTGAAATTGGATAAGGACTTCATGGGATTTTGGGATTACAGGTTTTATAACGGTTTGGATTAGGACCCAACAACCAGAAATAAAAAGAAGTCCAGCAGTGAAAGAAGGATTGTTCTTCTCAGTTTTGGATATTGGGAGAACGAAAATAATGCATATTGTCAATTAACCAAATTTTCTCAAAATTTTTTTTGTGTCAAATTTTAGGATTGTTAGCATAAAGGGACATTGGATTCGTTCCGGCGGCGGATGAAATCTGATTACCTTTGTGGTCAATCATGGCAAAGAAAAAGCAGGTAGGACCAGTTGAATCAACCGGGCAGGACATACAGATCATGGGGGCGCGGGTGCACAATCTGAAGAATGTGGATGTGTGCATACCCAGGGGAAAGTTTGTGGTGGTGACAGGTGTATCCGGATCGGGGAAATCGTCCCTGACCATTGATACTCTTTATGCGGAGGGCCAGCGCCGCTATGCGGAATCGCTGAGTGCCTATGCCCGTCAGTTTCTGAATCGTATGAACAAACCCGATGTGGACCAGATCAAAGGGTTGTGTCCGGCCATTGCCATTGAACAGAAAGTTATTACCCGTACGCCCCGTTCCACGGTGGGCAGCATGACAGAGATCTATGAATACCTGCGTTTGTTATATGCCCGTATTGGCCGTACCATTTCACCTGTTTCCGGACGGGAGGTGAAGAAAGACGATGTGACCGATGTGGTGAAAGCGATCGACGCTTTAAACGAAGGAGACAAAGCTTATATTTTAAGTCGATTTCCTTTTCAGGGGAAGAGAGATCCGAAAGAGGAGTTGAATATCCTGATGCAGAAAGGGTTTTCACGAGTATATGATGTGCATGCGAAAGGATTGTGGCGGATGGAGGAAATGCTGGAGTGGGCCGACTGGAAGCCGGGGGAGGGCACCTATGTACTGATTGATCGGCTCGTGAAAAAATCATTTGATGAAGACGACCTTCACCGCATCGCTGATTCTGTGGGAACGGCCTTTTACGAAGGAGAAGGCGAGGTTCAGTTAATGATAAACGAAGAGAACTTACTAAGTTTTTCGAATCGGTTTGAACTCGATGGAATTCGGTTTGAAGAGCCGGCACCTAATTTATTTTCGTTCAACAATCCGTTTGGGGCCTGTCCGGTTTGCGAAGGTTTTTCGCAGGTATTGGGTATTGACGAGGATCTGGTGATTCCCAACCGGCTGCTGAGTGTGTACGAGGGGGCTGTAGCTCCTTGGAAAGGAGAGAAGCTGGGCAAGTGGAAAGATCAGTTTGTGCGGAGTGCCGCTGGTTTTCCTATTCACCGGGCGATTGCGGATTTGACGGAGGAGCAATACAAACTTTTATGGGAAGGCAATAGCCAGGTGTACGGGATTCATGATTTTTTCAAGGAAGTGGAACAGAATCTCTACAAAGTGCAGTATCGGGTGCTTTTGTCGCGTTACCGTGGGCGTACCACCTGTACGCGTTGCAAAGGTTATAGATTGCGGGATGAGGCCTTATATGTGAAAATTGCCGGGCAACATATCGGCGAACTCAGTGAGTTACCCGTTCGTGATCTGGCGGCCTGGTTTGAAAAACTGGAACTGACTGAATTTGAGCAGCAGGTAGGTAAGCGGATTCTGATCGAGATCCACCAGCGGCTTAAGACACTGTTGGATGTGGGGTTGGGTTATCTCACGCTGAACCGGCTGGCTAATTCACTCAGTGGGGGGGAGAGCCAGCGTATCCAGCTGACGAGGAGTCTGGGCAGCAACCTGACCAATTCACTTTATATTTTAGATGAACCTTCGATCGGGCTGCATGCCCGGGATACGGAGCGATTGATCGGCGTATTAAAAAATCTCCGGGATCTGGACAATACGGTAGTGGTGGTGGAGCACGATGAACTGATGATGCGGGAAGCGGATCATATCATCGATATGGGACCACTGGCCTCTCATTTGGGCGGAGAAGTTGTGGCGGAGGGCGACATGAAGGCCATCGTTGCAAATAAGAAAAGTCTTACCGGTAAATATTTGAAAGGGGAGTTAACGATCGATCCGCCGAAGCAGTTGAGGAAATGGAACCGGAGCATTACGGTGGAAGGTGCCCGCCAGCACAACCTGAAAAATATTGATGTGACTTTCCCGCTGAATGTGTTGTGTGTGGTGAGCGGTGTAAGTGGAAGTGGAAAAACCACGCTGGTCAAGCAGATTCTCTATCCGGCCATGGTCAAGCGGATGGGTGAATATGGAGATCGGGTTGGACTGCACAGAGCCATCAGTGGTGATATGGACGTCATCACCCAGGTAGAACTTATTGACCAGAATCCCATTGGGAAGAGTTCACGCAGCAATCCGATTACGTATATCAAAGCGTATGATGAGATCCGTGATCTGTATTCCACGCAGCCATTGAGTAAGATGCGCGGTTTCCAGCCCAAGCATTTTTCTTTTAACGTGGATGGCGGTCGCTGTGATACCTGTAAGGGCGAAGGCGAGCAGTTGGTGGAGATGCAGTTTCTGGCCGATGTGCACCTGGTATGTGAATCCTGCGGCGGAAAAAAATTCAAGGAAGAGGTGCTGGAAGTGACGTATCGTGAAAAGAATATCCATGATATTCTGGAATTGAGTGTAGATGAGGCCATGCAGTTTTTTGAGGATAAGCCTGAGATCAGCCGCAAGCTGAAACCCTTGCAGGACGTGGGGTTGGGGTATGTGAAGCTGGGTCAGAGCAGCAGTACTTTATCGGGAGGTGAAGCCCAGCGCGTGAAACTTGCTTCTTTCCTCGGAAGGGGAAAAGCGCAGGGGCATGTACTGTTTATTTTCGATGAGCCTACTACCGGGCTGCATTTTCATGATATCCGGAAACTGCTGGATTCCTTCCGGGCATTGATCGAGCAGGGGCATAGCCTGATTGTGATTGAGCATAATACTGATGTGATCCGTTGTGCCGACTGGCTGATTGATCTGGGGCCTGAAGCGGGAGACGGCGGTGGCGAGCTGGTGTATGCCGGTGTGCCGGAGGGGATTAAAAAAGTGAAGGGGAGTTGGACTGGGATGAGTTGGTGATTCGATATTAGAGATTAGATGTTGGGGTGGTCATTGGTTTTAAGATACTAATATCCGAGCCAACATCTAACATCTAAACTCTAACATCTAAATCAACTATCTAAGTCTTTCCAGACTTTTGATCAGCCTTTCATCCTTTTTTATTCCCTGCCAGGCGAGGAAAAAGAGCACCATCATCACCATGGGCATGAGGGCACCCGGCTGCCAGGAAGATTCAATGAGGTTTAATGTTTTTTTGTAGGCATCTACAAATACAAGTTCAAGGGTAACCAGCACCAGGGAGAGTAGCAGGCCAATGATGGAGAGGACTTTTTGTTTTGTGCGGTTTTTGAACATAAAGATGGTTACCAGTGCCAGCAATACCGTTGCTACTACCAGAGCAAAGAAAAACAGATTTTCCCGGCCATAGTATTGTTTCTGGCTGCCATCCTGAAGTTGTCCGCTCCAGAGGGGCAGTACATACGTCAGGGATCCTGCGGTGGCTGCCAGCAGCAGCCAGAGGGATTGAATGCGTTGAATCATAGCGATTGTTGATTAGCCAAGTTGAGGATACAACGTGAAGGCAGACATCAGCTCTTTCACTTCTTCGCTTACATTTTTGACCACATTTTCATCATCGATGTTCATCAGCACCTTATCGATCAGTGATACCACTGTTTCCATATCCGCTTCTTTCAGTCCGCGGGTGGTGATGGCCGGTACACCTATCCGGATACCGGAGGTGACGAACGGGCTTTTATCATCAAACGGAACTGCGTTTTTATTCAGGGTGATGTGTGCGCGATCCAGTGTTTCCTGTGCTTTTTTACCTGTGATATTTTTATTTCTCAGGTCGATCAGCATGAGGTGGTTATCGGTACCGCCACTGATGATGGTATAGTCGCGTTTCAAGAGTGCGGTGGCCATAGCCTGGGCATTGGCCTTTACCTGATGGGCGTAGGTTGTAAAATCATCGCTGAGGATCTCACCGAAGGCTACGGCTTTGGCTGCGATCACATGTTCGAGCGGTCCGCCCTGTGTTCCCGGGAACACGGCCATATCGAGCAGGTTGCTCATCATCCGGATATTTCCTTTTACGTCTTTGAGGCCGAAAGGATTTTCAAAATCTTTACCCATCAGGATGATTCCTCCACGAGGGCCACGGAGCGTCTTGTGGGTGGTAGAGGTAACGAAATGGCAGTGTTCGAAGGGGGAGGCCAGCAGCCCTTTGGCGATGAGGCCTGCGGGGTGGGCGATATCGGCCAGTACGAAGGCACCCACTTCATCGGCTACGCGGCGGATGCGCGCATAGTCCCAGTCGCGGCTGTACGCAGAAGCACCGCAGAAAATGAGTTTAGGTTTATGGGTGCGGGCCTGATTTTCCAGCATGTCATAGTCTACCAGACCGTCTTCTTTCCGGACACCATAAAAAGTCGCGTTGTAGGTTTTGCCGGAGAAATTGACGGGGGAGCCATGTGTCAGGTGTCCGCCCATGGCGAGATCCAGGCCGAGGATAGTATCTCCCGGCTGCAGGATGGCCAGCATGACAGCCGCATTGGCCTGGGCGCCGGAGTGCGGCTGCACGTTGGCATAGGCGCAGTTGAACACCTGTTTGATGCGGTCGATGGCCAGTTGTTCGGCTTCATCCACGATCTCACAGCCACCATAGTAGCGGCGGCCGGGATAGCCTTCGGCATATTTGTTGGTCAGGACGCTGCCCGTAGCGCGCATTACGTCGTAGGAAGTGAAATTTTCGGAGGCGATGAGTTCGATGCCATAGCGCTGGCGGTCGAGCTCCCGGCGGATGATGTCGAATACTAAATTGTCCATGGTGCAAAGGTACGGCAAAACATGGATTAGGGGATTCGTGATTTCGGGAATAAGTCTATACATTTGAGTATGAAGGCGATCATTCCAGTGGCGGGTGCAGGCACCAAACTCCGGCCCCACACGTATACACAGCCCAAGGCATTGATCCCGCTGGCCGGTAAAACGATCCTCAGCATCATCATCGATCAGCTTGTGGAGGCCGGGATACGAGAGTATGTACTGGTGGTGGGCTATCTGGGCGATAAAATTAACGATTACGTAAAGCAGCATTATCCGCATCTGAACATCCATATTGTGCACCAGCACGAACGGTTGGGGTTGGGGCATGCGATCTGGCTTACGCGTGATATTGTTGCAGGCGATGATATGTTCATAGTACTGGGAGATACCATTTGTGAGTACGATGTGTCATCGTTTCTACACCTGGAAGGTTCTGTACTGGGTGTGAAAAAAGTAGATGATCCGAGAAATTTCGGGGTAGCGGAGCTGGACGAGGAAGGGTTCATTGTGCGCGTGGTGGAGAAGCCGCAGATTCCCAAATCGAATATGGCGCTGGTGGGTCTGTACAAGATTTCCGGCAGCAGCCTGTTGTTTGACTGTCTGCAGGAACACCTGGATAAAGGTGTTCTTTGTCAGGGTGAATGTTCACTGACCGATGCGCTGGAGTGTATGATCGAAAAAGGGGCCAGTTTCCGGGCCAGCAAGGTGCAGAACTGGTTCGACTGTGGCCGGAAGGAAACCCTTTTGGAGAGCAATGCTATTTTGCTGAAGAAATTTGGAGGACAAATCGCAGAGGAGCATGTATTCGATAATGTTATCATAATCCCACCGGTTAGTATTGCTACCGGGGCATCTATCAGTAACTCGATCATTGGGCCGAATGTAGCCATTGGTGAAAAGACGCAGATCAGTTATTCCATTGTACGGGATTCCATCATTGGTTCTTTTTCGAAACTGTACGATGTGGTACTGCATGATTCGCTCATCGGGAGTGATACGGAGATCAAGGGGGAAACAAGAACCCTTAGTATTGGGGACAACACAGAGATCGATCTGGGCTGATGTTTGAGCAAAATCCGATATGTACCTTATTTGGGATCCGGTATCCGCTGATACAGGCCGGAATGGTATGGGCCAGCGGCTGGGAGTTAGCTTCGGCGGTTAGTAATGCCGGCGGACTTGGCCTGCTGGGTGCGGGTAGTATGTATCCGGATGTGTTACGGGAGCAGATCCGGAAATGCAGGTCGGCCACGGATAAACCATTTGGCGTGAATCTTCCTCTGCTCTATCCCGATCTGGATAAGCATCTGGAGATCATACGGGAAGAAGGCGTACGCATCGTGTTCACATCGGCCGGAAATCCAAAAACATATACATCCGTTTTGAAGGCAGCCGGCATCACGGTGGTGCATGTGGTGAGCAGCAGCAAATTTGCGCTGAAAGCTCAGGAAGCGGGCTGCGATGCCGTAGTGGCGGAGGGGTTCGAAGCCGGCGGGCACAACGGTAGGGAAGAGACCACCAGTATGGTGCTGATCCCGCTGGTGCGGGCGGCTGTTACCATTCCGGTTATTGCTGCGGGCGGGATCGCTACAGGCAGGCAGATGCTGGCGGCGATGATACTGGGAGCCGATGGCGTGCAGGTGGGCAGTAGGTTTGTGGCAACACCCGAGGCATCCTCTCATGCAGCGTTCAAAAAAGCAGTGATCGAATCCGCCGAAGGCGATACCCATCTGATGATGAAACCGCTGGTTCC
>CANHUD010000097.1 GCA_947463665.1 Sphingobacteriales bacterium | reverse complement strand
GGCCGTGTGCGCGATGTACGGGTCAGTCCCGACGGATGGGTCTACGTAGCAGTAGAATCTCCTGGTTATGTATTCAAACTCGTACCTGTCCAATGACCCTCTGACCCGGAAACCGCTTCCGGAACGGATTCCGGCTGAAAAAGCCGCCCCTTCCTGGGAATGGGAAATCAATGCCCGAACCGAATCCGGTAATCGTGGCTGGAAACAACTCCTTTCGTACCGTCATCTGCTGTTCAGAATGGTACGAAAGGAGTTTCTCATTAATTATCAGCAAACCGTTCTGGGCCCCCTCTGGATCTTTATCCAGCCGCTACTAACCTTATTGGTTTATGTAGTGGTATTCGGAAAACTTATCCGGGTGCCCACCTCACCCGGTGTTCCTCCGGTTATCTTTTATCTCTGCGGCATCGTACTGTGGAATTTTTTCCATGAAAGTTTTCTCATGATCTCCCGCACCTTTCGGGAGAATATCCATGTTTTTTCTAAAGTATATTTCCCCCGACTTATAGCCCCTTTGTCGGTTCTCATCACCCAGTTTCTTCGCTTCCTGATTCAGCTGCTGCTGCTGGCACTCCTCCTCCTCTGGTTTGTGTTGTTCGAAGGCTACAGGCCGGCGCCCGGCCCGCTCTTATGGATGCTGCCCCTTACCCTGCTTGCCTGTGGGCTTATGAGCCTGGCCACCGGATTGCTTTTTGCCGTGTGGACCGGTAAATACCGTGACCTGATCAATATTGTAGAAGTAGGGGTACGATTGTTGTTTTTTATCACACCCGTTGTATATCCCTTATCTGCCATTCCACCGGAGATGCAGGGATGGATGATGCTGAATCCACTGACCAGCATCTTTGAAACCTTTCGGGCCTGTCTGCTGGGTGCCGGGGAGCCGACCTTTTCCGGTCTGGCATATCCTTTATTGTTTCTGGTGATGACCCTTCCATTTGCCCTGCATCTTTTCAACAGGCAGGGTAGCCGGCTGATCGATATCGTTTAATCATGGGGAACGACATACTACTATCTGTTGAGGATATATCAAAGACGTATCAGCTTGGTACATTCGGTGCCGGTTCGCTCCGGCGTGAATGGCAGGACTGGATCGACCGGCGGCTGGGAAAACGCCGGCAGGCGGATGCAAAACAGGAGCTGCAGGCGTTAAAGGATATCTGTTTTCAGATTACCCGCGGAGAAGCGGTGGGTATCATCGGAAGCAATGGATCTGGTAAGTCTACCCTGTTGAAAATCATTTCGCGGATAATCCGTCCGAGTACCGGGCGTGTACGCGGACGAGGCACTATCAGCAGTCTGCTGGAAGTGGGTACCGGCTTTCATCATGAATTATCAGGCCGCGAAAATATTTACATCAGTGGCTATACACTGGGGATGAATAAGGCCGAAATCCGGCGCAAATTCGATGAGATCGTGGCGTTTTCAGGGGTGGAACGATTTCTGGATACACCGGTAAAACGATATTCCTCCGGCATGTACGTTCGCCTTGCCTTTGCTGTTTCTGCACATCTGGAACCGGATATCCTTATCGTGGACGAAGTGCTGGCAGTAGGGGATGCCGAATTTCAGAAAAAATGTATGGGCAAAATGGAAACCGGCTCCAGAAAAGAGGGACGGACCATCCTCTTTGTCAGTCATCACCTGCAGGCCGTAGAGCAACTCTGCAGCAGGGCTATCTGGCTTGAAAAAGGCAAACTCATGTATGATGGGGAAAGTAGGGATGTAGTGCGCACGTACATGGCAGATACCCAGCAGCGCATCAGCGAAAAAGAATGGAACGATCCGGAAAAAGCACCGGGAAATGAACGCATCCGGTTGCGAAAAATCAAAGCCACTCCTGCCGATGGCAGCCGGCTGATTACCGTCCATACGCCCATCCGGCTGGAAGCAGAGTTTCTGGTATATGAACAAAAGGGAACGCTTAACATCAACCTGACCCTTGAAACGCCCGATGGGCAGTGCCTCTTCAGCAACGGCACACCTTCTGCAAAGGCGCTGCCGTCTTTGCAGACGATGGAAGCCATCGTTCCCGGAAAACTCCTGAACAACCGGACCTACTGGCTGACACTAACGGTTATGAAAGACCATCGGGAAGTGGTTCACTCCTTTGTTCGCTGCCTGCCGGTGGATGTGGAAGATGACAGGGGAGAAATGGATTATCTGGGCGACTGGCCGGGCATGATCCGGCCTGCCATCGATGCGCAACTCTATATTAAAGATCTTTTATAATATGCCTACAGCTGTTCTTGACCTTTCTGTTGAATCCATTCCGGATAGTATAACCATAGAGGATATCTATTCGCATGTTTATATCTTATTCCGGTATAAAAAAATACCGGTTACGGCTCTCTGGTTGCCGGTAAATGAGGGATTGGTAGCGTTGAAAGACCATCACGACCGTATCCTCCGGGCGAGTGAAGGACCTTTGGTCGACTATTGGGTACGAAAGCAACATGAGCCGTCTGCGGTAAAATTCGCTCATCCTGCCGCAACTGTAGCCATTTGTACGCGTGACCGGACGGATGATCTGAAACGCTGCCTGAATTCACTTAAAAATCTGAATGGCCCGCATCCGGAGATACTGGTTGTTGACAATGCACCGGCAACGAATGCAACACATGATCTGCTGACTGATTATCCGTGGGTACGATATGTTCGGGAGGATCAGCCCGGTCTTAACAATGCCCGCAACCGTGCATTGAAAGAGGCAAACGGGGAGATCGTAGCCTTTATTGATGATGATGCGGTGGCAACAGAAGACTGGCTGATACATCTTCTCGAACCATTTGAACGCGAACGGGTGGTATGCGTCACGGGTATGACACAGCCCCTGGAACTTTTACATGAAGGCCAGGAAGCGTTTGAACGCTATTCACCTTTTTGCAAAGGCTTTCGCAAACGCGTCTTCGACGCAAAAGTTAATCCCTTGTCAACCGGACACATGGGCGCCGGCGTAAATATGGCCATCCGGAAATCCATAACCGAAAAGATCGGCTGGTTCCATGAGGCACTGGATGCCGGTACGCCTGCTCAATCCGGTGGAGATCATGAATACTTTACCCGTATTCTCCGTTATGGTTACTATATCGTATATGAACCCGCTGCGCTGAACTGGCATCGTCATAGGCGTACCCTGGAAGATACGCGGAAAGCGATTTATGGGTATGGAGTGGGGATGTATGCGTATTGGACCAAATTGTTGCTGGAAGACAAAGAGTGGTGGATGCTCCGTCAGGCATGGACCTGGTTCTGGGGCTACCAGCTGCCCCAGCTGGTCAGGTCTTTTCTCCGAAAGGGTGATCATCAGCCATTTACACTGGTATGGGCGGAATGGAAAGGCTGTCTGCAGGGGCCTTCCGCTTTTCTTCGGTCAAGAAAAAAAATACAACGAACATATGGACGAAAGCAGAAGCCTGTCGGTCATCATTCCTACGCATAACAGGAGCGAATCCATTCTTCATTTACTATCTAAAATTGATAGTATCGGCTTCCCTTCCGGTCAGCTGGAATGCATAGTGGTCTGCGATGGTTGTACCGACGATACGGTTAACAGGCTTCAGCAGCTCCAGGTATCTTTTGCGTTTCAATATCTTGAAACCCCAGGCAGGGGAGCTTCTTTTGCGCGCGATGCCGGTGCACGGCGGGCTTCAGGTACCTGTCTTTTGTTTCTGGACGATGACATTGATCCGGATCCCGGGTTGTTTCAGGAATTTCTGGAGCAGCTCAAAGGCCCAAACGATGTGGGCATCTGTGCCCTGTTGCTGGAAGAGGAAGGTACTTACAACTGGAACCGACTGTTTCTGGGGTATTGGTGGGAAACGCATTTCCGCCAGCTGCAGGATCCCTTGCATGTATTTCAATGTGAAGATGTGACCAGCGGTGCATTGTGTATGCATCGTTCATTCTATGAATATACCGGCGGATTTGATATACGATTCCGGTGCCGGGAAGATTATGAGTTTGGTTACCGGCTGCTTAAGGCCGGCGCCCGGTTGAAGTTTTGTTCAGGAGCTTCTGCTATCCATCGGGACCAGGTATCCGACCAGCGGCGGCTTCATCTTCGTAAAAAGCAGGAGGGATTCTGGGATGTGGAACTGGTGCGAAAACATCCTGAATCCTGGCAGCGCTGGTCGCTTCGCTCCATTCAGGCTGCCAGTGGCTATCATCAATGGTTTCTCTGGCTGGCATTTGGCGCCCCTGATACAGGCGACCGGCTGATGCTGCGGCTTTTATCCCTGCAGCACCGTATGGAAAAATGGAACTGGCGGAGCGCCTGGCATCGGGTGGAAGGCTGGCAGCACCGGTATCATTATGCACGGGGTTTATCTGCACAATTCCGGACCATCCGTGCCTTCAGAAACTGGATCAGGGAGCTGCCAACCGTTATCCCAGATCAGGAAGCAACAGTACCATCCTTTGATTATCAATTTTTTGCAGACCGATGGATGGAAAACCGTTTTTCCGGTTCGTATAAACCGAAACTGTTACCGGAAGGAGTGAAGCGTTTTTTTGCCCATCACTACTGGAAACACTTTACAGGAAATCACAACAGCCTGCCGGATAAATCCATTCCGGTTAGTATAGTGGTGTGTACCCGAAATCGTACGGAATGGCTGGAGGGCTGTCTGGATGCATTGGAAGAACTGGATTATCCTGAAAAAGAAATCATTGTGGTAGACAATGCGCCTGCAGATGAGCAGACCTGGGAGTTATGTATGAACCGGAATGTGCGATATCTGAGGGAAAATAGACCCGGACTGGATCGTGCGCGAAACATGGGTATTTCTGCTGCCCGTTTTCCTATTGTTGCTTTTACCGATGATGATGCACGGGTAGATAAAGACTGGCTGAAGCAACTTGTGCAGGCGTTTCAGGCACCGGATGTAATGGCCGTAACCGGACTGGTTGTACCCTGGGAGTTGGAAACAAAGGCACAGCGATTGTTTGAGTTCAGCTACGGTGGCATGGGCCATGGGTATAAGCGTGTTGTTTTTGATGGGAAAAAGATGAGCGGCCGACAAAAACTATGGGCTTCCGGAATGGGTGTAGGTGCCAATATGGCGTTCCGAAAGGAGTGGTTTTTACAGGGCGGTCTCTTTGATCCGGCACTGGATGTGGGAACTCCCAGTGGAGGTGGCGGAGACATCGAAATGTTTCACCGGATAGTAGCCAAAGGGTTTACACTTGTGTATGAACCAACTATGCTGGTATGGCACATCCACCGAAGATCAACAGAAGGACTTTACAGGCAGATTTTTTTTAACGGAAGGAGTTTTTTCTGCTATCTTGCAACTGCCTACCTGAACAAATCAGTTTCTCGAAACCAAATTGTAGCTTTTTTCTTGCGGGACTGGATGTTTGGATGGCTCCTAAAAAATCTAATATTCCATGATGGCAAGATATCCAGAAGGTTATTGCTACAAGAGATTCGCGGGCTTTCTACCGCCCCACTGGCCTTCTATAAATCCCGTCAATTCGCGCGCCTGCAAGAATGGTGAGACTGAACGGATGACCTCCACTCTGGAGTATGTCGCTTCTCCCTTGCAATCAACAGTTGTCTGACGAATATGACCTTCTCACCCACCAACATCCTTCAACATAAACACGCTTTTCTGGTGTGGGTGATCTCGTCATTTCTTTTTATCACCGGAGTAAATGCACAGGATACCCTTTTGGTAAACATGGTGGTGCATATTGTGCAGGATGATCCCAATGCTATTACGGACCAGGATGTTCAGCAGGCCATCATCCAGTTGAATGATGGGTTTGCTCACCGGGGCAGATACATGTTTGGTAAAGGTGCCGATACCCGAATTCGTTTTCAACTGGCCACCATCGCTCCGGATGGAGGCTCAACCAATGGGATCACCCGTACATCGTCTGTTTACGGACAGGTTCAGCGCGAAATGGAAAATGGCCGTTTAAAAAATCTGATCGGCTGGGATCCGAAACGGTATTACAACGTATGGCTGGTAAAAAGAATTTCAGGAGAACTCTACGCCGAATTCTCCTGCGGAATCTGGAAAAGAGGCGGACAGTCAGGATATTCCGAAATGTATCCTGAAACAGGACTTTTTGATGGTTCCGTTGTTAGTCGGCTGGATGATGTACTGATCCATGAAACCGGACATTATCTTGGACTGAAAGATATTTTTGATGTGGGTAACTGTAAAAATGATGACTGCAGCGTTGATGGAGACGGCATCTGTGATACCCCGCCTCAAAGTATTAACGTAAATGATTGCACGCCCACCAACTCCTGCCAGACGGATACCTTGTCGGGCTTCACCACCGATCAGCCGGATATGATCGAGAATTTCATGGGTTACAGCGGCTGTCGTTCTATGTTCACTGCCGGACAGGGCGATAAAATGCGGGAAATTATCCGTCTTTACCACAAAGGCATCCTTTCCGATGGCCGTAGCAAGCCCTGTAATAATAACCTGCTGGTCCGTTTTGATCGCAACAACTGGTACCCGGTTCCGGGCACTACGGTGACGTTCACGGCGGTGGCGGATCCCACCCTGAAATATGAATGGGAAATGGATGATCAGCCTGTTGGTTTCAATAGCCCGGTTTTTTCGTATACATTCCTGAATGCAGGAAAGTATAAGCTAACTGTAAAGGTTCGTGATAATTCCGGCTGTTTCGCCAGTTATACCCATAATGTACTGGTCAACTGCGGCGTTAAGGCCAGGTTCTTTCCCGGGAAACGAACCATCGCTTCAAACGATCTGATTTATACCGATAGCATCTTTTTCTCGAATCAGTCGAAAGGTGCCAACCAGTTTAAATGGCTGATGCGCCATGATAAGGGTATGGCCGAACAGGTGGTTGGTACGGAAAAGGATCTCAATTACGTTTTCAGACAGCCTTACAATTATTTCATCCGGCTGGTTGCCAGTAACGGCACCTGTTCCGATACTACTGATACCTATCGGATCACAGTGCTGGATCCCATGCCCGATGCAGAGTTCAGCCATACCCGGGTCGATTGCTATGACAATACGAAACTGAGAGTGAATTTTGGAATTTGTAACAGGGGATTCCAGACCATACCTTCCGGATTGCCGGTTAGTTTTTATGATCGCGATCCCCGTTTACCGAATGCCTCGAAACTGGGTGAAACACAATATTATTCGGATTCTATTCCAGGCAAATGCTGTTTCGGTTCCCATACCTTTATCGTAGAAACCGGCGGGCGCAGGCTGGATACTGTTTTTATTGTACTGAATAATCCGGGTAAGCAGTTGCCACTTCGCTTTCCGGCCACATCCATGGAAGAGCTGAATTATCTTAACAATGTTTTTCAGGTAACAGGTTTTCGCTTCCAGACTACTATCAATCCTGGTTATATTGAACTGATGCCGGATGATAGTCTTCAGTTGAATAGTACCTCTACACCTGTTTCGGCCCTTACGCATCAATGGACTCCTGCTTCCGGACTTTCCTGTACGGACTGCCCTGATCCCATGCTGATAGCAGGAAAAAATGATCTGCAACTTCGAATGGTAGCTACCAATTCTCTGGGCTGTACCGATACCGCCACCGCCAGTATTCGGGTGGTTCCCGGGGATGATTTTACGCTGAAGATAACCGATGTGAACTGTTACAGGGAAGACAGTGTGCTTGTATCAGTGGATATATGCAATGTGTACCTCAAAAAAAGACTGCCAAAATCGTTGCGCATCAGTTTATACGATGCACATCCCCATAATAATGGACGTCTACTGAAGGCGATAACCCTTGATCAAACAATCAACCAGCCCTGTAGCTCCTTCGCGATGGTGGTACCCAGAGAGGGCCTGAAAAATGTATATGCAGTTGTTAACGATGCACTGCCTGGTCAATATACGCTCCCCAATACGCTTTCACTGCTCGAGCTTCGCTACGATAATAACCTGGATAGCGGGGTGTTTGTACTTCCCCAACCGGTTATCCTGCCTAAAGATACGTCTGTACTGATAGGTGAATCGGTTATGCTAACCATAAAGGATAATATATACCATCCGTCTTCCGTACAGTGGGTTGCCGGAGGACAAACGCTGCTCTCCTGCCCAACGTGCAGTAGTTCGTCCGCTGTTGTCAGGGCAGATGATGAAGTCCGTATGACCATGCTTTCCCAATTTGGATGCACCGTATCTGCCGGATCATCACTCCGGATATTGCCGCCTGACCTCACCATTTCCCTGATCGAAACGGAATGCGTGTCCAGTACCTATACCCGGGCTGTTTTCAGTAT
>CANHUD010000096.1 GCA_947463665.1 Sphingobacteriales bacterium | reverse complement strand
TCCGATTGTACTGGATCCGCGATCGAGGCATTGGAGTGCAGTGACCCTACCCTGGATGAGTTTTGGGTATAACCTGGCGATCACGCCGCTGCATACGCTTTTATTGTACAATGCGGTGGCCAATGGCGGCAAGATGATGAGGCCCCGACTCGTGAATGCGGTGATGAAAGATGGAAAAACGGTACAGACATTCGTTCCGGAAGTTAAGATCCCGTCGATCTGCAGACCAGAAACCCTGGCGATGCTCCGGGAGAGTCTGGAAGGGGTTGTACTGGAAGGTACTGCGAAAAGTCTGGCTACGCCGGCCTATCGTTTTGCGGGCAAAACCGGAACGGCATTGGTGGCAGACGGGGCCAACGGGTACAAGGATAAGATCTATCAGAGTTCATTTGCCGGGTATTTTCCGGCGGAGGATCCAAAATATACGTGTGTAGTGGTGATCCGTAACAAGCCGCAAGCCAAAAAATTTTATGGAGCGCTGGTTGCCGGTCCTGTTTTCCGCGAGATCGCGGATAAGCTGTTTGCCATGAGAGGGAGTGCACCTGTATTTTTTACGCCGCCTGTACAGATGTCTGACAGCGGAACAGCCTATTGGTCGGGCTACCGAAAAGATTTTGAACAGGTTTTTGGCAAGCTCGGCCTGTCTTTCCGGGATTCATCCGGAAAAGCATCCTGGGCGCAGGTTGCACAGGAGACAACCCGTGCGGTGGCCACTTCGCTGTCAACCGACAAATATCTGATGCCTGATCTGCGCGGGATGGGATTGAAGGATGCGCTGTATCTGATCGAGCAAATGCAGCTGAAGGCATCGGTAAGAGGGGTGGGAAAGATCCGTCAGCAATCGCTACTGGCCGGGCAACGAGTATTTAAGGGACAAACTGTATATCTGGAATTGAACTGATGAAGCGTTTGAGCGACATATTATACAAAGTGCATATCCGGGCCGTTCAGGGCAGCACGGATCGTGAAGTAGTCGATATTACGGCTGATTCGCGACAGGTGGTACCGGGTGGATGTTTTGTTGCTTTACGCGGAACAGCTGCCGATGGGCATAAACATATTCCGGCAGCGATTGTCTCCGGAGCTGCAGTGATTGTATGTGAGGAGTTGCCGGCGGATAGGTTACCGGCTGTAACGTATGTGGAAGTATCGAACAGTGCAGAGGCACTGGGCCGGATGGCACATGCGCTGGCGGGTGATCCTACTGCAACACTCAATGTAGTAGGGGTTACCGGAACCAATGGGAAAACTACAGTGGCAACATTGCTGTATCAGTTGTTCACTGCTCTTGGCTATACCTGCGGATTGATCTCTACGGTAAAATATGTGATCGCAGGTCAGGAAACGGATGCCACGCATACGACTCCGGATGCCGTCCGCCTCAGCAGGTTGCTGGCGGAAATGAGAGAGAAGGGATGTACCCATGTGTTCATGGAGTGTAGCAGTCATGCTATTCACCAGTACAGAATTGAAGGCATACAATTCACCGGAGCCTTGTTCACGAACATTACACACGATCATCTTGACTATCACAAGACCTTTGATGAGTATATCCGGGTGAAGAAAGCATTTTTTGATCATCTTCCGAAATCGGCTTTTGCCTTATCCAATCTGGATGACAAGCGCGGATCGGTGATGTTGCAGAATACGGCTGCCAGTAAGCAGTATTATAGTCTGCGTTCACCGGCAGCTATTAAGGGAAAGATCCTGGACAATGGGCTTGGCGGGCTGCACATGCTGGTGAATGAGCAGGAAGTACATTTCAGGATGATCGGGGAATTCAATGCGTATAACCTGCTGGCTGTTTACGGAGCCGCTGTTTTACTTGGAGAAGATCGTCAGGAGATACTAACCGTACTTAGTAAGCTAACCGGTGCGGAGGGTAGGTTTGATTATCAGGCTTCTGCGGATGGAGTCCTTGCCATTGTGGATTATGCGCATACGCCTGATGCGTTACTGAATGTGTTGCAGACCATAAAGAAATTTCGGAATGCCCGTATTCTGACGGTAGTAGGATGTGGGGGAGACCGGGACAAGACCAAGCGTCCGTTAATGGGGGAAGTTGCCTGTTCACACAGTGATATTGCGATTTTCACCGCTGATAATCCCCGTTCTGAGGATCCTGCGTCTATTATCAGGGATATGGAAGCCGGACTGAAGCCGGAGCTTCGCCGGAAATATCTGTCGATCGCTGATCGGCGGGAAGCGATCCGGACCGCCATTAAGATGGCGCAGCCTGATGATATAGTGCTGGTGGCAGGAAAAGGACATGAGAAATACCAGGAGGTGGCGGGCATCCGTCATCCGTTCGATGATAAAGCGATTGTTCACGAATGTTTTGAAACCCGATAACGTATGTTGTACCATCTGTTTGACTGGATGAATGATCAGGGGATCCGGATACCGGGGGGCGGGCTGTTTCAGTTCATCACTTTCCGTGCGATGATGGCTATTCTGCTGTCGCTCGTGATCACCATGATCTACGGTAAGCGGATCATCAACCTGCTTAAGCGTCGGCAGATCGGTGAAAGTGTCCGTGAGCTCGGTCTGGCGGGTGAGCAGCAGAAAAAGGGAACTCCTACCATGGGAGGGATCATCATCCTGATGGGTATTCTGATTCCTACGCTCCTGTTTGCCAATCTGAATAAAGTTTATATCTGGCTGATCCTGCTTTCTACTATCTGGCTGGGTTTGGTTGGTTTTTTGGATGATGTATTGAAGTTAAGAGCCAAGCGCCGGATCCAGGAGTTGGGAAAAGATTACAAGAAGAGCAACAAGGACGGACTGGCCGGCTGGTCGAAGATCATGGGACAGGTAGGGCTGGGGATCATCATTGGCGCAACCTTGTATTTTAGTCCGCATACCAAAACATGGAGAGAGTTCAATGGTAATATCGGCAATGTTAAAACGGCGAAGAATGTCAAAGAGGTGAAAATCAACGGGCAGTCGCGCTATTTTGTAGAAGCCAATGAACCCATCACTACCATACCATTTGTAAAGAGTCATGAATTCAATTATGCCAAACTGTTGCCGGAATCATGGCGTTCATATACCTGGGTTCTGTACATACTGATTGTGATCTTCATCGTGACGGCCGTTTCCAATGGGGCCAATCTTACGGATGGTCTGGATGGACTGGCAACAGGCGTTTCCGCGATCATAGGGGTTTGTCTGGGTTTATTTGCGTATGCCAGCGGGAATGTATTGTTATCGGAATATCTGAACATCATGTACATCCCCAATCTTGGTGAGCTGAGTATATTCATTGCGGCCATGATCGGGGCCTGTATTGGGTTTCTCTGGTACAATACCTATCCGGCGCAGGTATTCATGGGCGATACCGGTAGTCTGGCACTGGGGGGCATCATAGCGGCGCTGGCTATTATGGTGCGGAAAGAATTGCTGATTCCGATCTTTTGCGGGGTGTTTCTGGTGGAGAATCTGAGTGTGGTGATCCAGGTGAGTTATTTCAAGTACACGAAGAAAAAATATGGGGAGGGGAGGAGAGTGTTTTTGATGAGTCCGCTGCATCATCATTATCAGAAGCTGGGATATCATGAGAGCAAGATAGCGGTGCGTTTCTGGGTGATCACGCTGATGTGTGTGGTATTTGCGATTTTATCCTTAAAGATCCGATAGATAAGTATATGAAGAAACTCGTTATTCTGGGAGGTGGTGAAAGTGGCGCAGGCGCAGCCGTTCTGGCAAAGCGGAACGGGTACGATGTGTTCCTCTCGGATGGCGGCAGGATCAATGAACGCTATCAGGAAGAGTTAGCTAACCATGAAATAGCGTACGAGCAGGGTGGGCATGATGAGCAGCGTATCCTGGAGGCTGATGAAGTGATGAAAAGTCCGGGTATCCCACATAAGAGCCAGATCGTACAGAAGCTGATGGCCGCTGGTATACCCCTCATCAGTGAGATGGAACTTGCGTACAGGCACAAAGGCAGCAGCCGGATCATCGGGATTACCGGCAGCAATGGAAAAACCACTACTACAGCCCTTACCTACCATATTTGTAAAGAAGGCGGGGCCGATTGTGCGCTGGTGGGCAATATCGGACATTCGATCGCGCGGCAGGTAGCGCTGGATCCGCGGGAACTTTATGTAGCGGAGATCAGCAGTTTTCAGCTGGATGATATCCTGAGTTTCCGGCCGGATGTGGCGGTACTCACCAATATCACAGAAGATCATCTCGATCGGTACGCCTATCAGTTTGAATCTTATATACGGGCCAAATTCAATATTATGAAGTATCAGACGGCCAATGACTACTTCATATACAATGAAGATGATCCGGTGACCATGCAATACCTCAACACTTACCCATTACATTCTAACCCATTACCTCTGACCATGAACAGACAGATTCCGAACGGTGCATTTATAAACAAGAACATCATGTCATTACAGACCGGAGAAAAATTAACGATGAGTGTGTTTGATTTCGCGCTCAGGGGCAGACACAACCAGTACAACACGATGGCAGCCTGTGTGGCGGCCTCTACCGTAGGGATCCGGAAGGAAAAAATCCGGGATGCGGTCAAAACATTTGAGAGCCTTGAACACCGGATGGAACCGGTGGGTGTGGTACGGGGTGTAGAATTCATTAACGACAGCAAGGCTACAAATGTGAACAGCACGTGGTTTGCGCTGGAGAGTATGAACAAGCCGGTGGTGCTGATTCTGGGCGGGGTCGACAAAGGAAATGATTACACCCTGCTGCATGAGCTGGTGAAAGAGAAAGTGAAGGCGATTGTTTGTCTGGGTACAGATAATGCGCGCATTCATGAAGCTTTCCGCGATCTGGTACCGGTTATGATCGATGCCGACAGTGCTGCGGGGGCGGTGCAGGCTGCATTCCGGGAAGCTGCCAAAGGGGATGTGGTATTGCTGAGTCCGGCCTGTGCGAGTTTCGATCTGTTTGCCAACTATGAAGATCGCGGCCGTCAGTTTCGGGAAGCTGTCCGTGAGTTATAAACCATAACGAAGTAGAAAGTATGATATCGACATTAGAACGCAAGGCCAAAGGCGACAAAGTGATCTGGGCATTGGTGGTCATCCTGACCCTGATGAGCCTGCTCGCTGTGTACAGCAGTACGGGCACCCTTGCGTACCGATCGTCGAGAAGTACAGAGTCCTATTTGTTCAAGCAGATTATTTTTATTCTGGTGGGGCTGGTCATCATGTATGGCTTGCATAAGCTCAACTACATGTGGTATTCGCGTATCGCGTTGGTTGCTTATCTTATTTCTATTCCCCTTTTGATCTACACCCTGTTCTTCGGGGCGAACATCAACGATGCCAGTCGCTGGATTAAATTACCGATCATCAATCTGACTTTTCAGACTTCTGATCTGGCGAAGATTTCTTTATTCATGTATCTGGCGCGTCAGCTAAGCCGGAAGCAGGATGTCATACATGATTTCCGGAAAGGATTTCTACCGCTGATCATCCCTGTTCTGGTTATATGCCTGCTCATAGCGCCTGCTAATTTGTCGACTGCCGCACTTACCGGAGCTACCAGTCTGCTGGTAATGTTCATAGGCCGGGTCAGCATCAAACATATTGGGTTAGTAGTGGGGCTGGCGATCATTCCGGTATTTTTTCTGGTTCTTATTTCAACGGCTTATTACAATAAGGAGGAGAAACGGTCTGAGGAGTTACCGGGCTGGATGAGTACGGGAAGGGTGGAGACCTGGGTGAAGCGGGTGCAGGGTTTTCTTTACAACGATAAGGAAGACATGGCGTATCAGGTACAGCAGGCAAAAATCGCGATAGCGAAAGGCGGCTGGAAAGGTCTGGGTCCGGGCAATAGTGAGTCAAGGAATTTTCTTCCTCATCCGTATTCCGATTTTATTTATGCGATCATCATCGAAGAGTACGGACTCATTGGTGGTGTATTCGTATTGTTTATCTATGTACTGTTTTTATTTCGGTGTATCCGGTTGTTCCGGAAATGTCCGTTTGCCTTTGGAGCTTTTCTGGCACTGGCGCTGAGCGTGACGCTGGTGATACAGGCCATGACCAATATGGCGGTGAATGTGAATTTATTTCCGGTAACGGGAGTGACGCTGCCATTGGTGAGTATGGGCGGAAGTTCCTTCATGTTCACCTGTGCGGCGATCGGGATCATTCTGAGTGTGGCGCACAATGTGGAGAAAGTAGAGGCCGAGCAATCTTTAAAACCAGTGAAAGCATGATACAGCGGGTGATCATAGCAGGCGGCGGAACCGGGGGACATATCTTCCCGGCCATTGCCATTGCGCATGCGCTGGTGAGAGAAGTACCGGATATAAAGATCCTGTTTGTGGGGGCAAAGGGCAAAATGGAAATGGAGAAAGTGCCACAGGCGGGCTACAGGATTGAGGGAATTGATATAGCGGGATTCAACAGAAGTTCTTTGCTTAAAAATATTTCGTTGCCGGTAAAGCTGGTAAAAAGTTTCTTCCAGGTTCGGCGAATCGTTGGTTCTTTCCAGCCTGATGCGGTGATCGGGGTAGGAGGTTATTCCAGTTTCCCCGTGTTACGGTATGCCCAGCAGCAGGGCATTCCCACCTTCATCCACGAAAGCAATGCATTTGCCGGGAAGTCGAACCAGCTGTTGGGGAAACGTGCCACCCGCATTTTTGTAGCGGTGGAAGGGATGGATCGTTTCTTCCCGAAAGAAAAACTGATGGTTACCGGTAATCCGGTACGCTCAGATATAACCAGATCGGTTATTAAACGTGAAGAGGCCGTACGTATGTTCGGACTTGATCCGGAGAAGAAGACCCTGTTATCGATCGGGGGCAGTCTGGGAGCCAGGAGCATCAATGAGGCGGTACATGCCGGACTGGAGAAGATCCTGGGTCAGGGTGTGCAACTGATCTGGCAGACCGGCCAGCCTTTTGCAGAAAAGGCGGCAGCTGTTGCCATGGGTAGAGAAGGTGTTTGGACCGGGCCATTCATCCGGGATATGGCATCGGCTTTTGCAGCCGCGGATGCAGTGATTTCCCGTGCGGGTGCCATGTCGATTGCTGAGTTGTGTGTGTGTGGAAAACCCACGGTGTTTGTTCCCTATCCATTTGCGGCGGAAGACCACCAGACCGTGAATGCGCGGGCGCTGACGGAAAAGGAAGCCGCGCTTCTGGTAACCGATGCGGAAGCAGGGGCCCGATTGGTGGATGTATCGCTGGAGTTGCTGGCGGATGAACAGAAACAGGAGGCATTCAGATCACGTATGCAGGCATTGGCGCATTTCGATGCCGATCGTGTGATCGCTCAAAAAATTGCAGAAAGTATATGATCCGGATAGAGGACATAAAACATATTTATTTCATTGGGATCGGCGGCATCGGAATGAGTGCGCTGGCCAGGTATTTCCGTTCACTGGGAATACTGGTGAGTGGGTATGACCGAGCCCGAACTCCTCTCACGGCAACGCTGGAAGCCGAAGGGATGGCCATTCATTACGTTGACCAGGTGGAGCTGGCTCCGAAAGATGTACAGGCCGTGGTGTATACTCCGGCCATTCCGGCAGATCATAGCGAATTAGGTTACTATCGGGCCCATGCCTACCCGGTGCTGAAGCGCAGCGATGTATTGCAGATCATCAGTGCGCATGCCTATAACATCTGTGTGGCCGGTACACATGGAAAGACCACGATCAGTACCATGACGGCTCATTTGCTGCGGGCTACCGGATATGGCTGTAATGCATTTCTGGGTGGCATTTCATCGAACTACCAGACCAATTTCTGGAGTCATGAACGGAATGTATGTGTGATTGAGGCCGATGAATACGACCGGAGCTTTTTGAAACTGAGTCCGGATATCGCTATTATATCTGCGATGGATCCCGATCATCTGGATATATACGGAACTGCCGAAGCGATGGAGGAGTCCTACATTGAATTTGCGAAGAAGATTCGCAATAACGGGCGGTTGTTCATCCGGAAGGGGCTGTCTCAGGAAGCAGCCCTGACAGGGCCGCAGACACGCACGTATTCACTCACAGATCCGGATGCGGATATCTGTGTGCAGGATCTCCGGATAGTGGATGGCTCGTATACATTTGCTATCAGAAATGGTGATCAGCAACTGAATGAGTTAGTATTGAATGTGGGTGGAGCCCATAATGTGGAGAATATGGCTGTGGCGATAGCCGTGGCTATGGAATTGGAAATAGAGGGAGAAAAAATTCGGGAGGCTGTGGCTGCTTACAGCGGTGTAAAGAGACGATTTGAGTATGGAGTTCGGACACAGCAGCGCGTGTACATAGAT
>CANHUD010000095.1 GCA_947463665.1 Sphingobacteriales bacterium | reverse complement strand
CGAACAGGGTGCACACCTCGAAGGGCGATCCAAAAACGAAACCTTCAGCTGGATCATCGGCGCCCGAAACCGCTCCAACCGCAACCTGCTGGCCGCTCAGGAAACCAAGGGAAGTTACATCCCCCGATCCTCCGATCTGCAGGGCTTTTTCACCTGGCAGCCCGGTAAAAAATGGCAATACGATGCGTTCGTAAATTTTTCGGCCACCCGGTTTTCGCTCAGCCCGGAATTTTCCCAGCTGACCAGCTCGGTATTCTCTCCCCTCTTCAGCGCCAACATCGGCGTGGATATCTATTTTGAAGGAAGAGAAGAAGATCGCTACGCGACGAATATGATCGGGTTTTCCGCTACCCGTCAGGTTAGTAAAAACCTAAAATTGAAATGGATGGTAAGCCGATTTCTGAATCAGGAATCGGAGCAATATGATATCCTCGGCGGTTACATCTTCGGAGAGCGGGATTTTGACCGGTCGAAACCCAGCTTCGGCTCCATCGTCAATCCGCTGGGCGCAGGCGTGTACCAGCAGTTCGCCCGGAACAACCTCACCATCGGAAACTGGAGTGCCGCCCATAAAGGCCAGTGGAGCCGCCAACAGCACGCGGTTTCCTGGGGACTCACCGCCGAGCAGACCGGCATCCGGGATGATCTTCAGGAATGGGAGCGGCAGGATTCTGCAGGCTATACCCTGCCCTACAACCGAGATGCCCTTCTCCTGAGCCGCGTAGTAAGATCCCAATCCAATCTGGATATTACTAAACTATCCGGATATGTTCAGGATAATTTTCGTTTTACCGATTCCGGCGGGCTCACCTTATCTGCCGGTATGCGGTTTCATTATAATAACCTGAACCGACAGTGGTTACTATCCCCACGGGTACAGCTGGCCTGGCAACCGTTTGCCAACCGGAACATCGTATGGAAAGCCGCTGCCGGCGCCTATCACCAGCCCCCGTTCTACCGGGAATTAAGAGCCTATGACGGCAGGCTCAACACGTCGGTCCGCGCCCAGAGAAGCTGGCAGTTTGTGACCGGTGCCGATTACCAGTTCAGGGCCTGGGGCAGACCGTTCCGGCTGAGTACGGAAGCATACTATAAAACGATGCGTGACATCGTACCCTACGATCTGGATAATGTTCGCCTGCGGTATTTTGGACAAAACAATGCCAGAGCCTATGCCACCGGCATTGAAATGCGCTTGTCGGGCGAATGGGTGAAAGACGCAGAAAGCTGGATCAGTCTGGGTTTCATGCGGACGCGGGAAGATCTGCAGGGAGATTTTTACCAGCAGTATTTCAACAAATCGGGGGAACGCATCACCCGGAATACGCAGGATCAGGAAGTGGCCGACAGTGTGCGGACCGACATTGGCTGGCTGCGGCGGCCTACGGACCGGCTGCTGACCTTCGGCATGTTCTTTCAGGATTACCTGAGTACCAATAAGAATGTGAAAGTTCACCTCAACATGCTGGTAGGCAGCAATATGCCGTACAACATTCCCGGCAGCATGCGGTATCGGAACGCGCTGATCATTGATCCGTATATCCGGGCGGATATCGGATTCAGTGTGCTGCTGCTCGACAGTGAAAAAACGATGCGCAGAAGCTATAGTCCGTTCCGCAACCTCGAGAACATCTGGATGAGCTTTGAAGTGTTCAACCTGCTGGACCGCAGGAACACCATATCGTATATGCTGATCAAAGATTTCTCCAATACCGTATTTGCGCTGCCGAACCGGCTTACGCCCCGGCTGGTCAACATTAAATTACTGACTCGATTTTAGCAACGGACAACTTTTTAGGCCCGATGGCTGTCTTAATTTATCCCCAGCTGTTGAAAACTGGGAAGAGCGAATGACCCCTTCCGGGTGTTATATTTGGAAGAGGCATCGTGAAAAGCAAAAAAACCACCCTAAACCTGAAACATTGACAGAAACCATCATCAACCTGGAGTCCGTAAACCCGATCGAGTTTTTTGGCGTAAACAATGGAAAGCTCGATATTCTGAAAAAGAAATTTCCGCTGCTCAAGATCTTATCGAGGGGTACCCAGATCAAACTGGCCGGTGCACCTGAGCAGATTGAAATCGCCCGTGAGAAGATCGAACTGCTGGTGCAGTTTCTGGAGCGGAACGGACAGTTATCGGAACATTATGTGGACCAGATCCTCGGTGGCGATGATGCTGAGACCGTGGACAATTTCGTGGAGCGCCATCCCAACGATGTGCTTGTGTTCGGTCCAAATGGAAAATCCGTCAGAGCACGCACGGCCAACCAGAAACGACTGGTCATGGCATCTGACCGGAACGACATCATTTTTGCGATCGGACCGGCGGGTACCGGTAAAACCTATACAGCGGTTGCGCTGGCCGTTCGGGCCCTCAAGAACAAGCAGGTCAAGAAGATCATCCTTACCCGACCCGCAGTGGAAGCCGGGGAAAGTCTGGGCTTCCTGCCCGGTGATCTGAAGGAGAAGATCGATCCGTATCTGCGCCCGCTCTACGATGCGCTGGACGATATGATTCCTGCCGATAAACTGGGCTATTACATGCAGACCCGCACCATCGAGATTGCGCCGCTGGCGTATATGCGCGGCCGGACGCTGGATCATGCCTACATCATTCTGGATGAGGCGCAGAATGCAACCGACCTGCAAATAAAGATGTTCCTGACGCGGATTGGTGCCAATGCCAAGGCCATCATTACCGGCGATCTCACCCAGGTGGATCTGCCGAAGAACCAGCGCAGCGGACTGGACAAGGCCATTCGTATTCTGAAGAACATTGATGGCATCGGACATATTGAGCTGGATGAAGAAGATGTGGTGCGACATCGGCTGGTCAAAGCCATTATCAAGGCATACGACCGAGACCGGGAGCAGCAGGAACAAAAGTTCCAGTAAGAAATCGTTCGAATCCATACCTTAGTACTATGAAAAGAATCATGTATGCAGCTGTGCTGGTGTTATTTTTCACCGCCTGTGGCTCATCGGCTTCCAACCTCACTCCGGAAGACGGAGAGGATGCAGGAAGGGAATTTATCCGCGCTGTATTGGATGGGGATTATGTGAAAGCCGATATGTTTGTGCTACCGGAAGACGAGGACAAGCAGTTGTTCAAGCGATATGCCGATTACATGCGCAAGCAACCCGGCAAAGAGTTGGTGGAGCTGAAACAGGCCAATATCACCATCCATGAGATACAGCAACAGGGAGATTCTGTGGTATTGATCAACTACTCCAATTCACATTCCCATAAGCCGGCAACGGTGAAAGTGTTGAAGCGGGATGGACGCTGGTGGGTTGATTTCAGTTACACATTTGCCGGAGAAAAAAAGACAGCCCCATGATCCGCGATCTGCTGCTGGTTGGAGCTGGCAGTGCCATCGGCGGCATGGGACGATTGCTGATGGGCAGAGCCGTTTCAGCCTTCTTTCCTACGCCATTCCCTCTGGCAACGTTTATGGTGAATGTTGCCGGCAGTCTGCTTATAGGTTTGTTGTTTGGCTGGCAAAGCAGAGGCATACTAACCGGTTCCGCTATGCTTTTTTTGTCGACCGGCATTTGCGGTGGCTTTACCACCTTCTCCACTTTTTCAAATGAAAACGTACAACTGATACGCCAGGGGCAGATCGGGCTGGCCTTACTATACATATTGGGTAGTGTGCTGTTGGGTATGGCTGCAGTGTTTCTGGGATATCAGATTGGAAAAGAGAATATGTGAAGTTGGATGTTGGATATTGGATGTTCGTGATTGGCCTGGTTATTAGATGTTTGATAACAGACCAATAACGAACCAACCAATCACCACGCCAACATCTAAAATCTATAAACTAATATCTATGTTAACAGTTTCCCATCCCTGGCATGGCGTCACACCAGGTGAAAACGCCCCCCGCATTGTGAATGCCGTTATTGAAATTCCGCAGGGATCGCGTGCGAAGTACGAGATCGACAAAGCCAGCGGATTGCTAAGGCTGGATCGTGTGATCTATTCATCGTTCATGTATCCGGTGAATTATGGTTTTATTCCGCAGACCTATGGCGACGATCGTGATCCGCTGGATATTCTGGTATTGTCGAGCGTGCATGTAGAGCCCCTCTGTCTGATGGAAGCCCGCATCATTGGCGTTATGCAGATGATTGATAACGGAGATGGAGACGATAAGATCATTGCGGTAGCCACGGGAGACCCCGGGGTAAATTACATCAATAATATTGAAGAGTTACCCAGGCATTTTTTCAATGAGCTGCGGAACTTCTTTGAAGAGTACAAGAAGCTGGAGAACAAAGTGGTGCAGGTAGAAGAGTTTGGCGACAAAGCTGCGGCACTGAAGATCGTGGAGCGGGCACTGGCATCGTACAAGGAGCATTTCCACAAGCATTGATATGAACGAATTAAAACCTCAACCCATGACGGCACAACTCATTGCATTGATCATCATCATCGGTTTTGCCGCAGGTATGCTGGGCGGGATGATTGGCATCGGCGGCGGACTGATCATCGTTCCCGCACTGGTTTATTTTTTATCCTTTTCCCAACACAAAGCTCAGGGTACATCGCTTGGCCTGTTGATTCTTCCGGTGGCCATCCTTGGGGTGATCAACTACTACAAAAAAGGGTATGTGGATCCCAAAGTGGTGGGTTTGCTGGCACTGGGATTTGTGGCCGGCAGCTATCTGGGAAGCAAGTGGGCATTAGCGCTGCCACAGGGAACGCTGAAAAAAGTGTTTGCCGTATTTCTGCTGTTGTTATCGCTGAAAATGCTTTTTGTAGATAAGAAATAAAGTCAGCGCATTTTCGGGGGACTGATGCTTTTTGTGATAGTAAGGTACCCAGGGAACTAGTCTTCTATTTCAGGACGTGGCAGATTTCTTTCAGGCTAATGAACTTTTAAAGAAGTAAACACTAAGAACTGTATACAGATGGAAAAAATATCTCTCGGGGAGACATTCGGCAAAGATGAATATGGCATGATTTACCTGTCTTTCTCCAATAAAAAATGAAAGATTATCTTTAGCAAATGATAGCACGGTAGAAACCTGGCAACGCCGGGTTTTTATTTAATCTTCTTGTCTTATTAATACAGGGCAACTATAAAGTTTTTCCCACTTTGGTGGAACATCAAACAATCTTTGCTTTTGGTACAAACTTCCATACCACTCATACTTTTTATTAACCATTGGCAAAGAATATTGTCTCAACCCTGTTCGCTTAATTTTTTCAAACCACTTTTTATAACATTTGATTACATCATCTATCTCTTTGCCTGATACTGTTATCTCTTTTCCTTTTTTCTTATCGTATATAACCGGGAATGGGGAATAAGATACTGCATCGCTTGATAGAGCAATATAGTTTATCAATACAAGAGCTTCAATTTGCAAATTATATCTGGAGGATTGGGGATTTTGATTATACCTGCCCTTGTACCGATAGGATAACGCCTCAACTGGTTTTCCGCAAACAGATGTATCATTAATTTTAGACAACAGGGATTCAATCAAAAAAAACTTTACGCTATCGGTCATCTTGGGCAACTCTCCAAAATAACAGGATGCCGAGTAAAACTTAGGTTTGCCTGTATCATATTCAACTTTAATACTAAACGCCCAACCTTCACTATCAGCATTATTAACATTATAGTATTCATTTTTAATTATACTAAATGTCTGCGAATATGATTGAACAGATATTACACTCAACAATAAAATAATTATTGATTTCATAGATTTAATTTTCCTGCCAACCCAATTCTTTCAGTATTGCTTTTATTTCGTCCGGGTTGGTAATTCGAACGCCTTTTACTGCTTGATTTTTAAATGAACTCCCAAGTAATTTAAGATAATTGTATGAAATCGACGAGATGGATTTGTTCGCATCGGTTTGAAGATTGCCGTTGAGGTCATAGGTGTAATCATTGTAAATTCTGTCTCGTCCTGAAATGGCTGGTCAGTTTGTGTGAAATAATCACCTGAATTTTATAGAGCGTAGATTACTTTCGCCATTGGTGTGTTTGCCCCACCATTTTATTCGACTTTCATTCAAAAAATGATAATCAGGTAATTTTCCTGTATCCTTATATAATTTATACAAGGCTTTATATCGTTCTACCATTATATTGACAAAACAGTTGTTGTTATTAACCTCTTGCTTCGTCTCTGAATCATATAATACAGGATAGCATCCTATGCGGTAAGTAAATGTATTATAAAGCACTCGGTTGATAATAAATAACGATTCTATTCTGATGGAAAAACTTTTAGAGGTTGGGCTTTCATCATAACAGCCGGGATACTCAACATTATCGTAAGACTGAACAGAATTGCAGCAGATTGATGTATCAGAAACAAATTGCAACAAATGCTCAACAATTTTTAACTTGACTGAATCATGGAGTTTATAAATACTTGTATAGTTATAATATTTTCTGTTTAAGGAATCAAGAAGAACTCCATCTTTTCTTACTTCTACTTCCAATTTGCTGTAACCAGTATTGCAAACTTGCTTAGATACTTTCACGATTTTTATCTGCCCAAAAACCATATTATAGCTAAAAAGCAAAAACACATTTGTACAGATAAACAACTTAGCACTTCCTTTCATTGTTATTAGTTTAAAAGTGAAAGGATTTTATTCCAAAAATCAGCGTTGGAACTACTTTTTTTCCTGAATGATTCTACATCTACTGATATTCCCGTATAATTTTGGCGAGGTCGGTTATCTTCAAAGAAATTAACGTCCATATTGGGGTCGGGAGTGCCTTCACGGTTTGCAGCCTGGTCTTTTGTTCCATTAACAATACCTTTCCAATATCCATGCTTTGCATTCCACTTACCTGTCTTACTATCTTTGGTTACAATATGCTGATAATCCTTCTTGCCAATTGATGTTAATACAAATCCATTCGCATTTCCTTCAGTTAAAGTTGCCTTTGCCCAATCTACAACAATGCCTTCCTCCTTTAAAACTTGACTCAAAAATGCATCACCTCTTATATCATCTTCCTTCCCATACTTTTCATAAATAGGCAGATAGAACAAACCAGACGTTAAGGCATATCCATAGCAATTAGAAGACATATCGTAGGGAGACTCTGTTACCGTGTTTCCATCTGCATCAGCAAAGGTTTGACTTTTTAATTTCCATGCCTCGACTGGATTACCCGCATTTGTATAGATGGTATAAACTTCATATTCGGCTGTTACACCGGGTTTCCCATCCCATGCATTCGTTATAATTTTTTCTGTTCGCCCTGTAGATGTAGCAATTATCTTCCCATCCTTATCTACAATAAAATTGCCATTCTTATCTATAAATCTAATAGGGTTATTTAGAGCATATTGATATGGAGAAACTCCATCATAGACTTCAGAATATTTATCTTGAGCATGCCAACGCATAATTTGGGGGTCATACATCCTCGCTCCATAATCCAACCATTCTAATCCACTTACATCACTGAACTCTTGTCTTTGTTCTTCCTTACCGTTGAACTTGTACTTGTTCTCAGCAGTACCATTCAGCGCCTTGGAGGATATCCCCGCCATCATCAACCCAAACGGATAATAATGCGATTCCTCCAGGAGTGGTCCGCGGATATGCGTAACATGCAGGTTGTTGAATTACACTTCTATGTTACTGGCTTCGTTGCTGGTGTACACATACAGATAGCCATTCTTGGGAATTGCCAGGTTGCTGCGGGTATGGATGGTGGTGCTTCCACTGGCCCCTACCTGCTCAAACCCGCCCGAATAATACTGAAACTGTTCATCCAGCAGGATCCAGTTGATATAGGCTCTTGGCGCTGTTCCGTTGGTGGGTTGCGTATTCAGGAAACTGCTGATGCCTCCCGGCAAGCCGCTGGCGCTGTTCTGTAAACTGGCGGCATCGGTCTTTCCGCCACTGAGGCCTGCCACACCTGTACTCAACAGCCGCAGCATATCCGTGAGTACAGCCGTGCTGCTGTTGGTGGCGGTACTGCTGCTGTACCAGCCACTGGCTACACGCAGGTTGAACGCATCGCCTGCCATTACTTTCAAAACAATATTGGGGCCTATTTTCTCGGTAGCAGACGTGTTTTTGAGCATCGCCACGTTGGTGCTGGCGGCATATACCGGATCGCTGAACCACGAGGGTTTGGTGTATTGGGTGGCCGACAGGTTGCCGTAGAAATTGCTTTCGGCAGCTATGGTGGACGGCTCAAGGGTAGCGGCCGGGTACAGATCGCTCTGCTGCTCTTCGGTGATCACGGCCCGGGTATTGCCCAGGTGATCTTTCAGGAAATAATCGTATTGT
>CANHUD010000094.1 GCA_947463665.1 Sphingobacteriales bacterium | reverse complement strand
ACCATTCAACGGCATCCGGAGGATTGCTGGTGAATGTGTGGGCAGGAGTGGATTCGAACCACTGAAGTCGAAAGACAGCGGATTTACAGTCCGCCCCATTTGGCCGCTCTGGAACCTGCCCAACCGATTATCAAGAGCCAGAGAAGGGACTCGAACCCCCGACCAGCTGATTACAAATCAGCTGCTCTACCAGCTGAGCTACTCTGGCTTGACTCTCGATGTTTACAAAGACCTACCCGAATTGGGATTGCAAAAGTAATGGAAAATGTGAAATGCAAAAATTTTGAGCAAGAAAATATTTTATAAAAAAAGGGCCCGAGGGCCCTGTTGCTTATGCAGCTTGTTTTTCCTTTACTTTTTTAAGCTGATTAATCATGGAATCCAATGCCCCATCAAAGGATTCTTCAAAGGATTTAGAGGTCTGTTTGACAAAAAACTCATGACGGGGTATCCTGACCCGTATCTCCGCCACCTTATCCTTGATGGCATGAACCACGTTATCCAGTTTCAGATATACATCTACCTTGGTTATCCGGTCATGAAAAATCTCCAGCTTGGCAATCTTTCGGTTGACATGCTCAACCAATTTCACATCAGCATCAAAATGAACCGTTTGGATGTTTACGTTCATAGAAGGTTTGTTTTTGTGATACAATAAGGAAAGAACGAAGTGAAACAACCCTTTCCCACGGGCGCCTCAACTGTTCTTTCAAGTTACGATAAATACCCTGGAATTCCTATTGGATTCACAAAATTTTCACAGATTGTACCGTTAGCCTTTGGGATGGGTTTTCTTATGTATATCCTTCAATTTTTCAATGCTGTTATGGGTATACACCTGTGTAGCTGCCAGGCTGGAATGGCCGAGCAGGTCTTTGATGGCATTGAGTTCAGCCCCACTGTTCAGGAGATGCGTTGCAAAAGTATGCCGTATAACATGCGGACTTTTTTTGGATAACTGCCGGAGTGAACCCAGCCTGTCCCGAATCTGCCTGTACACGTATTTGGGGTACAAAGGCCTCCCGGATTGGTTTACCAGAAGATGGCACCTGTCAGCTACTACTGAGAGCTTGATTTTATCGTCAACATATGCCTGAATGCGCTGAAGGAGGTCCTCGCTGAGCGGAATGATGCGCTCTTTGTTCCCCTTACCCAGCACTTTCAGCTGGGCAGCCCGATAATCCACATGCCGTTCCTGCAAAGCCGTCAGCTCACTCACCCGAAGACCTGTGTGGTACAAAAGATCAAAAACAAGATCGCCCGTTCTCTGATTCCAATTTTCAGGTTCACCGCCTTGGGCATCCAGCAACTCAAGCGCCTGGTCTTCACTCAGAAAAGAAGGCAGTCTCTTGGGAACTTTGAAAATATGAAGGGATGTAGAGGGGTCCTTATCCAGTAAATCTTTTCGGAGCAGGTACCGGAAAAAAGAACGGATTGATGAAATTTTACGATTGATGGTCCTTACCGACAGTTTTTTATCACCCCTCAGACCGGAAAGCCAGCTTTTTAACAAAAACGGAGTAACTGTATTGACATCTATTCCGTTCTGCATATCATAAGAAATCCTCAGATAATCGACAAACTGCTGAAGATCAACCTGATAGGCCTGAATGGTATGCCGGGAATAACGTCGCTCAAACTGCAGATAAAGCAGAAAGCCCTCTATGTTCTGTTCCAGTTCAGTCATAAAAAAAACCATGGGAAATCCCATGGTTATAAATCTATGAAAAAGAGCTGAATCAGCCCTCAATCTTTCCTGAAGCTATCTGCTGCTTGTAGATTGCCTTAAGCACCTGAGCCCTGCGCCTGATGGAAGGCTTGGTAAATGACTGGCGCTCTCTTAGCTGGAGAAGCGTTTTGGCCTTTTCAAATTTCTTCTTGTACTTTTTGAGGGCCTTGTCAATGTTTTCGCAATCTTTAGAATCGATGATCAGCATAATGTTATACCTCCTTTGACTGTTAAGGGGGGCAAAAATAAGATGGTTTTCGGAATTTTCAAAAAAAATCAAAAAAGGGAACAAATAGATTGTCAACTGCATCCCTTTAAATTGTAAAAATCTAAGATTCCCCCACTAGTTTTTGGGGCAATTGCTTACTATCCTACAAATTACGTTCACCCAAAATTAGAGATTGTCTTGGTCAACCAGTAATTTGCGGGATCAATCGGCTATTATGTTTACAGGAATTATTGAAACTACTGGAATTGTTAAGGAAGTTATTCAGGGTGCGGAAAATAGGAGCTTTAGAATTCAAGCTTCTATTACTCATGAACTGAAAGTAGATCAGAGCCTGGCACATAATGGTATTTGCCTGACTGTTGAGGTTATTGAAGCAGATATATACCAGGTGACCGCTGTACCTGAAACACTTGCTAAAACCAATGCGGCGAATTGGTCTGTTGGCGATTACATTAATCTTGAAAGAGCAATGCTTTTAAATTCCAGGTTAGATGGTCATATTGTTCTGGGACATGTAGATACAAGAGGTTCCTGTTTCAAGATAAAAGAATTAAATAATTCTTGGGTGTACACCTTTTCCTTTGACAAGGCTTACGCAAAATTCATCATTGAAAAAGGGTCAATAACGGTTAATGGGATAAGCCTTACATGTTATGAAGTTACGGAGGATTCATTCTCTGTAAGTATAATTCCGTACACCTGGGAGCATACGAATATTAAAAAATTACAGGAGGGAAATCTCGTCAACCTTGAATTTGATGTGCTGGGAAAGTATGTAAACAGGATTGCACACTTTTCCCAGCCTCAATGATCCGGTCGGCAAAATATTTTTAACGCATAAGATACATTTTACCGTAACCCTTGTTAAAATATTTTGATTCCCATTCTTTACTCATGCCATCAGCTCCACTGTCCAGTTTATCCAGAGATTTTCCATTCAGATTCGTAAGCACACGATACAAATAGATTCCATTTGCCAATGGCTGACCATACTGATCGGTACCGTCCCATTTGTACTCCGTAATATTCCTGCCAATACGGATAGGGCCCAATTCCTCTCTGGTTATTTCCCTAACTACACGACCCGTTATGGTCAAGATCTGAATGCGCAGCTGCTGTGGTACTTGCGCACCTGTAAGCGTGAATACAAATGCAGTAGATCTGGTGAAAGGATTAGGATAATTAAGCAAATTGGATATCATCGGTTTATTAACAATCGAAAACGAAGATTGGTATTCGATAACACCGCTGCTATTCCCACTTTTATCCATTCCGGTAACCAGCAATTCATAGGTGCCATCTTCGGTGAAGTTGGGATAAAAGTCGATCAAAGCTTTATTCTCCTTCATATTTCCGGTTAGCGAAGAAGGCGTAAACTGCAATGTATTGGAATTAAAATGAAACGTTTTAATCTGGTTATCCGGATAACGCACTCTTACTTTTAGCAGAGAAGTATCATCCAGCAGCATAAAACGGCTGTTATCCGTAAGTTGAATCTGGATGTGTGGCCTTGGGGAAACAATATCCTCATTAAGTATTCGAACCCCATCAAATGTAACATCCAACGAAGGCTTATAGGTATCCGGATTTACAAAGAATGACTTGTAGATGAAATTATTAAAAACATATTGTTCCGGCTGAGCCCTCTCCGGATTAAACTGTAAAAACAATGTGTTGGAACCAGTCAGATTTCTGGTATCAATAGTATGCCTGAATAAAATGGAATCTCCCTGCTTTAATGGCCTGAGTTGACCCAGTTGAATTTCACTGGTTACATTCGATGTGTTGGTCATTAATAATTTCAATCGAATACTGTCAAAATTTGAAGCACTTACATTTCTAAATCCTACCTGAAACAAATACGGCTGGCCAACCTCAACGGTATCCTTATCAACATCATTCGGGAAGGTAACTACGGCACCCTCTGGCGGCAACTCTCCACTTACAATCCATCTCTTTAACTGGAAAGGTGTAGCATTTGCAGTATCCCTTGTCCTTAATCTGAGCTGAATATAGGGATAACGGGACGCGTCAACAGCAGAAAGAGACGTATCGGTACCTTGTAATTTAAACAAAAGCGCTTCCCTACCCTGTTCATTTCGGCCCAAAACCTCTACTTCATTTATATCTGATTGCGGATGTGTATCCACTCCAAACCACTCCAGTTTATTCCAGGAGGAAGAGGGGCCAAACCAGGGTGATTGTAAAACACCCGAAGTACCTGAGGCCTCAAGTGACAAAGTTTTTTCGATATAGTCATCCAAACGAGTTCCTATCTCCTGAACTAAAACCTCTTTACCTTTTCTGGCAATGAACGCAAAGGGAACATTTGACCTGAACTTATCAATTTCTGTAAATCCCAAACGTACCAGACTATGGTAAAGAGACCTATTGGAACCAAGAGTCAGCGTATCGGTCATCCAGGAGTTAATAAATGAATTATTAAAGTCGGCGCCAAAATTTGTAATACTAACTATGGATCCATCCGGAATACTCTCTAAAAACTGGACTGCCCGCCTGCGGAAAGCCGGATCAGCATATGGGAATTCAAAAGCATACACGTTATGATCGCAAGGTGGCCAGCTGCCAAAACGTCCCAATCGATCCGCCTGAAGCGTATTTTTCCAGGGTTGCATGGTAATACCGTCGAGAACAACTACCTGAATGGAACTGTAACGGCATCCATAATTTACTACTAATAATTCATCGAGCGTTGTGAGGAGTCTATTGTTAATATTTATCGGATACAACCCTGTTTTAACGGAAAACTTCCGTAGGCTCTTGTTGAAAACAAAACTTCGGTTGTCCGACAAAAGTATCTGATCCGATGTGCTCTTTTTAAACTGATCGTAATGAGCCTGTCCAAAACCTGTTTTCTTATTTGAATGATACAGAAAAGATGAAACATTCCAGATCAGTTCTTTTCCGGGTTCCGGAGCAGGTGATGTCCTCCAATAATAAACCGTACTATCCAGCCAGGATATACCATTCACATTAAATGAAAGAAGCCCCCCTCTTGAATTTACAGAATCTTTCTTTTTAAAAGGTGAATCAAAACGAGCCGTGGTATCTATCTCAAAATAAAACAACTTTGCTTTAGCAAAAGGATTAGATACGGACGCATGAAACTGAGTAATTGTTTTATTGATCACTGAATTCTCCAAAGGATAAACCGGCCTTATGTCATTTTCGAGAATCACGAAATCCTTGACTGACCTGTTATTCAACTCATTCTCTTCTGAAATTGTCTGATCGGCATCCAGCATAACCGTAATCTGATGCTGCCCTTTATCAGTCAGTGGATTAATCGGCACATCCAACTCCAATGAATCAAAATTCAGGGGTGCCGGAATTTTTTTATCGAATAAAAAATCGGAACGACCATCAGGCAGGCGTCGTTGTATCCGAAGCCGGAGCGAGTCACGAACGGACTTCCCGATATTGGCAAACCTGACAAATAACCTGAAACTCTTTTCAGTTATAGAAACCGGATTCGGACTGATCTTAATAAGACTCTCATCGACCACAAAATCCGGTGACGAAAATGCATACATCTGAACAGCAGGATCGCCATGAAATACGGTCTGCTCTATATGCATCCGACCATATAAATCATTTGCACTGAACACCTGTTTCATACGGGTCAGAGAACTCGCATGTATCTGTCCAATTGATTTACCATAATTTTCTCTTGCATAACTTCCATAGAAGGCGCCTGTGAAAATATTCAGATAATTGACCACCCCAAAATGACTATTGGCAATAAAGCCAATACTTCCTCTGTTTTTAGCCAGGTTATACCGTTCAGACAATGTAATTCCTCCTCCCCTCGCCCTCAGGGTATCAAAAACATAAATATTACCCGCCAAACAGCCATTCACGATGAACAGGGGGTATTTCCCGTCATTGATATAGGCATCCGGATTATCAATATTAAACTCAAGCAGATCGGTTGATGAATGTCCAAAATAGGTCAGCATACCAATACCTTCCTCAAAAAGACGGGAGAGTCCTTCCGCAGAAAGTGTTTCTGCTCCAATACTGGAAGACTGGCTAAATGTATAAACCTTGGCACCAACGGATGTATCGGCAATAATATTGGAATTGCCCCTCATATAGCTGGCTATAACACTCTGAAGATAGGGATCGCCTCCCCCTATAGCATGGACCACATTTTTCATCCAGGCCCGGTCTTTTATGGTGTTGGTCATGGTAAGCCTCGCCGCTTCCACCTGCTTAACTTTCTGAAGATATGTTTCAACTTCCGCACCTGTTATGGCCGATATCCGGCCTACCGGTATATCCAGACTGACTTCATATCCAGCTGATGCAAGAAGATTGTCTGAACCCGGATTACCATATGTTGGGACCAAATTCAGTTCATGCGTAACCGGAAACCTTTCCCACCAACAGGCATCATTGTACTGCAACCCTCTTCCAATGATCAGGATATACTTCGGCTTAGTGGCGAAATTTGTTCTGGCAAAATGTATAAAGTTCTTCACTCCCTGCGCATTGTTGGAAAGACCATAACCGAACTGATCCAATATCTCCTCAACGTCATAAATACGGGCATTATACCCACCACCCAATGCGGAGGATCGATAGGTACGATAATTTTCAATTGGATTACCGGATGGGCCGGCAAACAGGCGTCTGTTAGAAATAATGATGTAATCTCCCTGATTCAGCGTGCTCCGGTAATCCCTGAACGTGCGTGATTGCAACCCGGTAATCGAAGCAACATTCTCTGGCTGTGCATTCAATAACACTAAATTTCTGGGGATCTGCGAAGGCTTAAGCCTGAATCTTACAGTACTGCCAGACAGAGATCCTCTATATCTCGTGTTGTTTGACAGATCCAGTAATACAGGCTCTGTATTTCCGTGATTAAAATTCTGAATTTCGAGATAATTCCCTGCAGGCGCAGGAGGTAAGGAAAATTCAAAGATCCTGGACCCGCCAAAATTAAACAACCTCGGATAGGTGATTGCATACTTTCCTACTACAAGTCGATCCGATGAGTTCGATGAATTATCCCGAATAACAATGGCATCTCCACCTGCTGCCCCCAGTAAGTTCATCGGAATGCTTGCCTGACGGGTAACATGACTAAAATTTGTACCTGGCTCACGGATGAGAATTGTTCCATTTATAGAAACTTCCACCGTACGGCTATTGGGAGCATTTCCTGCAAAAGAAACAGCTAAAACGGCATTGGCACCTGCTGAAAAGGGAAACAAATTAATCCGTTCACTAATGGGAGAGCCCGGACGAACATCTCTGGACGTCCAACCTTCAGCCGGATCAAAGGAGGAAGAAAATGAATACACGCCTCCGCTGACTGCCGCTAAGCCAAAATTCAGCTTTTCGCGGAAATTTCGAACATGAGTATACATGAAAGAAGGCTCCGGTGGTAATGTATTTCCAGCAATTTCATTTTCCTCATTAACCATCCTTTTCGCAGTAGCATTGGGCTGAACCGTGAGAAAATAAGCAGAAGAATCAGTTAAGATACTGTTTACATCATTCAATTGAAAGTCAGCCTGCCGATAATATACAGCATCCTGCCGGCCATCGTTCATCTTCCCGTAGAACTCTATGAAATCGGTTGCTCCCGGTAACCCCGAGGCTTTGGATGTTACCAGCGGCACTTCCTGTCCGTTCCGAAACAGCTGAAACTGCTCCATAGGAACATTCGACAACCCCGCCTGCTGCAGGGTAGTAAACGGAATCCGGTAAAGCCCGTCACTCGCCAGCTTGAATTTATAGTAGGTTTTACTGTAATCAATCCATTCATTGTTCAACTGGGCATCTGTTCTTCCCCAGATTCCCACACACAACAGCACAAGGAATAGTCCTTTCTTCATGTATGATTAGTTTGTAGACGTTCTTTTTTCTTTTTTCTGGAGATCCAATCGCAACGATACAATATGCGTATACAAGGGGTTCGACTGATTGGCCAGATTTGTGTACGCGTAATCAATGGCCGCCTGTTTCAACCGAAAACCAACGCCAGCTCCGGGCTGATAGATCCAGACTTTACGCTGGTTCAGCGTATCCCCATCAGCAAGCCCCCGTTGGAAATTATATACCCCTCCCCGGAAAAAAACAATTTTCTTGTACGATAATTCTAGTCCCATTCTCGGATCCGCACTCACGGGATCGGCACTCAGCAATACATTCCGCCGTCCATCGAAGGTGATATCCGCATTGATTTCAGCCAGCAGACGAAGCGATGCATTCAGGGGAATTTCATAGCCAACACCCGCTGATATCCTGGGAGCTGTCATCTCCGTAGAACGAAGTGGAATATCGTTGTTGGTCAGATACAATACTT
>CANHUD010000093.1 GCA_947463665.1 Sphingobacteriales bacterium | reverse complement strand
GTTCACGAATGGCATCGTCTCCTTCGATGGCCCATAACCGGAAAGACTCGCTCATGGTGAGCAGTTCATCGGTATAACCGAGTGCTGTTTCTAACTCAGCCTTTACATCGGGAGCAGGTTTACCCGGAACAATTCGATCGACCAGTGAATTACAGAAATGATTGGCCTGTTCCAGCCATTCTATAAAGGCAAATTCGAGTTGGTTCCGATGAGCCAGTTCCAGTACAATGCGCTCGAGTGTTGATCCGTTATCGGTGATCAGTTCTGTTGGTACGATCACCATTCCTTTGTTGGGAGCTCCCTGAAAAAACTTGTATCGGGCATAGAGAAAAGCAAGCAGTTTACCCGGAAAAGAAACCGGCGGCGCTGAATGGATGTCATCGTTCACTAATTGGATGCCCACTTCAGTAGTATTCGATAGTACAATGTCGATATCCGGATTGGACGCACAATCCAGTATTTCTTTCCATTGAGACTGCGCGCTGAGTACCCGGCTGATTGAGCTATTGAGGATGTTTTCACTCACCGCTGCTCCGTTTTCAATACCCCGGACACAAACAGTGTAAAGCCCATTCTGACGGTCAAAGGCACTGCTGTCGGATTCTGTAGATTTCACCACCACCACCCTGCCCCTGAAAATACCCTGCTTATTGGCTTTATCAATAAAATAATCCGGCAACGCGCGAAGCAGTACACCGGTTCCAAATTGCAGGATTTTTTCAGGAAATTTCTGCGTCAGATGTTCAGCGGCATCCTTTCCTTTCATCCGTATTAGCGCTTCAGCACTGAGTTGCATAGTTAGTTATTTAAGGGATCCCAGCAGGTTATACTTATTTTTTATAAAACCCGCCAGTGACAGAAATATAATAATGAAATATATTCTCATTTTATGGCAGCCGGGATTATGGGTTTCACAAACCAGCCGACCAGATCTTCAGCCGCTTTGTAGTTATCAAAACGTGCCGGTAGTTTACGGCCATCCACATATTCATTGTACAGCCAGGGGTCACCAATGGCAAAGACAAAACCTTTGCCGATCTGTGCTACCGACATATACACCTCTCCGTTTTCGCCGTAGACGGATACTGCCGGAGACTGGAGCGTTTGTGTGCAGAGCTGTTTAATGAAAAGTTTTCGCGCGGTCCGAAAAATGGGATGATCGGACTCTACCGGAAGTTCAGCCATTTCAAACCGGTCATTGAACACATCATGGCGTAAATTTTCGTTGAAGGCAATACCAAACTTTTTGGATAGTATATTGAAATGTTCAAAATCAGCATTCGTACTATCGTTCAGCATCATGAGAAGCTTACCGCCATTACTAACCCATTTATATATTATATCAGCGGAGGCTTCGTCCATGAAATTCGGATGGGGTGTTTCCTTTTGGGTATCAGGATCCACCATTACATACACCGAAGCATTTTTCAGCAACTCTGCAGTGGGAGCCTTGCTCAGGGTGGCGAGCCGGTAACCGTGCTTGCGGAATATCTGTCCGAACATATAGAACCCGCCATGATCGCGTTCCTGCCATTTGTAATGCCAGGAGACATCTTTCCCAAATATATTTTTCTTTTTCTCACTGTTGAAATAATCATCCATCAGCACCTGTTTTCCATAGGCATCGGCCATAGTGGGTACCACTTCCATTTCTGAGGCGGCCAACAGGAAAGCCCCCATTCCTTTGGGATCGTTCACAATCACCGGTTCGCTCATGTAATAGGCGAAACTTCCATCGCGGTAAGGATTACCTCCCAGCCCGGATACCTTAACGGTTCCGTGCAGATTGGTCTGCCCGTTTTCTTCTTTAACGAATGTCTTTTTAATGCCTTCCCATCCCTTCCGTGCCTGAACAATAAATGTTACCGGCAGATATCCGTTTCGGGCACCTTTGGCCAGCGCATACACAAACTGGCAGCTGGCGGAGGCCTCAAAATAGTTCTTCTCTTTATCCGGACCATTATACGCCAGGATGTCTTTCCACACACCGGTTGCGGGATCCTGTTGTTTTACTACCGCTGCCATCAGGCGGTTCAGAATCGCGATCAATTCTCCGCGTCTGGGATGGTCTGCCGGGAAATAATCAAGTACATCCAAAATAGCGGAAGCGTACCAGCCCATAGCGCGCGACCAGAAAAAGGAAGATGTTCCGGTTTGTGGATTGGCCCATTTCATTTGCCGACTTTCATCCCATCCGTGGTAGAGCAGACCGGTTTTGGAATCCCGTGTATGTTGCTCCATCCATACAAACTGATTGACTATATCGTTGTAAGCACTATCCTCTCCGGATAGCATAGCATATTCTGCATAAAATGGTGCACCCATGTAGAGTCCGTCCAGCCACATTTGGTAGGGATAAATTTTTTTATGCCAGAAACCACCTTCGTTGGTCCGCGGGTGCGACTGTAACTGGCTGCGCAGGAGCTGCGAGGCTTTCAGGTATTTATCCTTGCCCGTTACCCGGAACAGCAACAGTGCCAGTTTCCCATTGTTGATATGATCGATGTTGTATTCTTCTTTTTTATAGCCACGAATACTGCCATCGTTCTGTATGAACACATCCATCTGTTTCTGGATGTAGTTAAAATAAGTGACATCGCCAGTGTGGCTCCAGATATTCTCGAAGCCTTTGAGAATAACGCCCATATCGTATGACCATTTAACCGGACCGCCACCCAGTGCGAACGAATCTTTCCAGATGGTCATAACCGTTTCTGCCATACGGGCAGACAACGATTTTTCCTGTGCGGCGGAGACCAGCACGCCTGTTGCGAACAGGCAGGTGATGAGTAGTTTTTTCATTGTTCTAATGTAACCGATTTTTGAGTGGCGCCCAATTCAAATTTCAACAAGGGAGGATTAATATCTGATTTTCGGAATACGATCCCTTCCGATCTTTCACCATTAACCCTTATGGATAGCATCCGGTTTTTTCCCAGATTAAGTTTATCAAACAGTATGTTCCGGCTTTGGGTGATATCCACCGAAGGATCGTTTTCTTCCGCCAGCACCCGCACATCGCTGAACACAATGTCCGAAGCTTCCTGCACATCTATACCCTTTTTAGCCTGCAGCATCATGTTCTCCAGCAGAATGTCCTTCACCGGCATTTCTGGTAGCCCCCGGATGAAGATGGCTCGTTCCGCACCGTTCACGTATACATTCCGGATCGTAAAATTCCGGAACGTAGGCGTGGTCTCATCTACAGGTTTGTGTTCCACTTTAGGCAATTCTCTTTTTTCACCAGCCATCGGAAGCGGGTCTTTGGCCATGTAATACATGTCAAATAAAATCGCATCTCCCGGTATGTCTTTCATATAGATGTCGCTGATGAAAATATTCTCCACTACACCCCCCCGCCCGCGGGTAGTCTTAAAGCGAAGGCCGATATCGGTACCCATAAATGTACAGTTGCTAACATGAATATTACGGGCACCACCGCTCATTTCACTTCCAATAACGAATCCGCCGTGAGCGGCATAAACCGTGCAGCCCCGGATGATCACATCCTGAGTGGGCATAGCCCTTAATCTGCCGGCTGCATCCCGGCCACTTTTCATACAGAGCGCGTCATCGCCTACATCAAATACAGAGTTTTCAATGAGCACATAGCGGCAGCTCTCTACATCAATTCCATCACCATTTTGAGCAAACCAGGGATTTTTGACCGATATGTTGCGCACAGTCAGATGTTCACTCATGATTGGATGCAGGCACCAGGCAGGCGAGTTCTGGAACGTCACGCCTTCCAGCAGAATTTTTTTACAGTTGGTTAGTACTAACAGGTTTGGTCGTAAAAAATCTTTTATCGAATCATAGAATACAGGTGATTTATCGGGAACAATGAGCCCCGGATTGGGCGGCAACTGGCTACCTTTTCTGGTTTTCTCCGAAGGATACCATGTTTTTTTGTCCTCACTTATCACACCGCCGGATGCCAGTAGTTTTTTCCACTGAGATTCAGTAAGCTTATCTTTCTTAACCATGCGCCAGGCGCCTCCGTTTCCATCGATGACCCCCTTGCCGGTGATGGCAATGTTTTCGGCACCCTCAGCGTAAATAGGCGATTGGTTTCGCCATTGGGGAAGTCCTTCCCAGTTGCCTTTTACGAGTGGATACTGATCAAAATCGTTTGTAAAAAGGAGGGTAGCTCCTACCGACAAATGCAGATTCACATTCGATTTCAACAGAACAGGTCCGGTTAGCCAGAGGCCTTGAGGCACCAATACCACCCCGCCACCTTTTTGATGCATGGCTGTGATGGCGTCATTGATGGCTTTTGTGTTCAGGGCATATCCATCTGGTTTAGCACCCTTGACCACAACGCTTAGTGTATCTTTCCGGAATACAGGCTGTTGGATGGCAGGTAATTTGGGCGACTGAGCATATCCGCTCATACTTGCCGCCAGGGTAATGGACAACAGAAATTTCCAGCTCATGGTTGTTTACCTTTTTTTGTTGGGTGATTTCTGAATGTACGTCGCATAAAACGGTCGATGTCGTGAACGGTTGAATCATACCAGGGATGAAACAACAGCCAGGTATGTGGAGCACCTTTATACACCCGAACAGTTGATAGAATCTTATATTGATCAAGGATACGGATCAGGTCTGATTGGCCGGCATGCATCCGGTCCACCATGCTGTTCATGAATAGCATGGGTGGCAGGTGCGAACCGGCATGTGTGAGGGCCGACGCCTGGTTCCAGAGGTCGGGCTTCTCCGTTTTTGAATAACCGAACCAATAGGTTGCAGCCGATATCCGTTTGGTATCATCGCCCTCCCCTGACTCCCTGTGCAGAAACGACAGGATGCCGTCCATATCAATCACGGCATAAACGTTCGGGGAAACATTCGGATAACAATCTTCATCCAGGAAAAGACGGGTACCATTGGTGGCTCCAACGAGAGCAGCCAGTTGCCCACCGGCGGAATGTCCGGCTATGGCAATGGCAGCTGTATCGATGTTGTAGTTGGTGGCATGCGTCTTTGTCCATTTCACGGCGACTTTTACATCCTGGACAGCAGCCGGAAACAGGGCTTCCGTTGAGAGGCGGTAAGAAGGAGTGATGCATACATAGCCCATGGAAGCCAGTTGCTCTGCCATAGGGTGATGCAGTTGGCGGTTTCCACTACGCCAGCCTCCACCGTGGATCAGCAGGATGGTTTTCCGCGGTCTGGAAGAAGGGTCAGCAGGATAAAAGACATCGAGCCGCATAGAGGTGCCTTTTCGCGAGCAGTAAACAATATTACTGTCGACCCGAACCGAAGCCGGATATTGCCTGTACACCGGTTTGATAAAAGGAAAAGACTTACTGTTTTTCCGATACTCACTGTTCAGGTTATAGGACGTATCGGTGATGCCGGTCAGACCAATAGTAGATTGGGCTTGTAAACAACCATATGGGAACAATAAGGCAAATATGTAAAGATAATAGCGCACTTACTTTGAAACATTGCGGGTATGGGAATGAAGATCCGGATCTTTTTAGATTTCGGAATAAACATAAAAAGGAAATCGAGTGAAATCATTGGTATCCCTATCTGCCACAAGTGCCAGCTCTCCTAAGATAGTTAGATGGCACAAGTGGCTGCTTCAATTATGGATAGAAAATTATCAGTTCAACTTTGTTTTTTCCAAACCCGGAAAACTATCCGCCCGGCTGGCAGAATTTGCTTATATCTTCAATCGCTTACGCAGATACGCTGTGGCCTTCTCATTTGCCTCAGCAGCTTTGACCGAATCAAACTTCGGATTGCTGGGATTGGCAAATCCATGAACCGCATCGTAAATGGTGTAAGACAACTCCTTGCCTGCTTCTTTCATCCGGACAGCAAATTCCTCAATCACTTCTTTCGAAATGTATTTTTCGGTTGCGAAAAGACCCAATACATCGCTGTTCAGCGTTTTTAACTTTTCGACATCCCGTACAGGCATCCCATAATACATCACCACACCCACCGTTTGCTGCTGATCAAGCAAGCCGGCCTTCAACGACCACGCTCCTCCAAAACACCAGCCAATATGAGCAATCGTCGCTTTTTTACCTGCCAGCGTCCGGGCACCTTTAACGATATTTTCCAGTCGATCTTCTTTTACCCCCTGCATGAATTGTGCTGCTTCCTTTGGATCAGACGTGGAACGGCCATCATACATATCCAGTGCCAGTACATTCACCTGCCCCCCTAACTCTTCAAACAAACGATCCGCTTCTTTTTTGATGTGATCGTTCAATCCCCACCATTCCTGAAATACAAACAACCATTTATCGGAACGCTTACGGGATTTTACCATGTACCCTCCAGCCTCCTGGCCATCCGGTGTAGCAAAACGAATCATTGTACCCTGTGCCGCATAAACAAGTGGTAAGGGCGAAAAATGCAGGGCCTGAAAAGCCGGATCCGCTGCAAATTTTCTCATGTCATCTGCCGGATATTCGGGATGACAAAGGATATATTCCCGCTCCTGCTTGACCGTTACAAATGGAGAAAAAATATGAGTGGCTATAGCAGCTGAGGCAGACAACACAATGAGTAAAAACTTAAACATGTAAACTGATTTATAATTGAACAATCATTCATTGCATTTGTTTCAGACCTGCAGTCACTTGTGAAAATACATCTTACTTGTACCTTAATCAATAAATTATATGAACATGCAATGGATGGACTCGTTCGAATGGCGTTACGCATGCAAGAAAATGAATGGCCAGTCGGTGCCACAGGAAAAAATCGACAGCATTCTCCAGGCTATAAGGCTTGCACCTACCTCTATGGGGCTTCAGCCTTTCACCGTTCTGGTTATTACTGATCTGGAACTGCGAAAAAAAATACAACCGGTTGCCTTCAACCAGAGCCAGATCACAGACAGTTCTCATCTACTTGTTTTTGCGGCCTGGTCATCGATTACAGAGGATAAGATCCGTGAATATGTAGCGAATGCTGCCCATATTCGGAACACCACCACGGAAGCGCTCAAAGGACTGAGTGATATGCTCACAGGTGCACTGCTTCACCAGTCGGACGAACAAAATTTCAACTGGGCTGCCCGACAGGCTTACATCGCCCTGGGCTTCGGCCTTGCCGCTGCAGCAATGGTACAGGTGGATGCCACTCCTATGGAAGGTTTTCAACCCGGAAAACTCGATGAACTCCTGGAACTCCCTGCGAAAGGATTACGCAGTGTGAGCATGCTGGCCCTTGGGTACAGAGATGCGGAAAACGACTGGCTGGTAAATCTGGCTAAAGTGCGCCGGCAACCGGAACAGCTTTTCATTCATTACTAACCGAAAAGGTCACTACTCAGGTAGCGATCGCCCCGGTCACAACAAATAAATACGATCACACCTGAACGAAGTTCACCGGCTAATTTTACCGCAGCGGAGGCAGCCCCTCCGCTGCTCATTCCGGCGAATATCCCCTCTTCCCGGGCCAGTCGCCGTGCAAAATGGACAGCTTCCTCCTGGGCAACATCCATCACCCGATCCACCCGTTCCGGATCAAAGATCCGCGGTACATATTCAGGGCTCCACCGGCGGATACCCGGAATGGAGGAACCTTCTGTAGGCTGACAGCCCACAATCTGTACATCGGCATTTTTCTCTTTCAGATATCGGGAAACGCCCATTATGGTGCCGGTAGTTCCCATGGAAGAAACAAAATGTGTAACGGCTCCGGCCGTATCCCGCCAGATCTCCGGTCCGGTGGTATGATAATGAGCACCGAAATTATCCGGATTGGCAAACTGATTCAGAAGAAAATAGCCGGGTTCGAGCGCCTTTTGTTCCGCATAATCCCGGCAAGCCTCAATACTATCCAGTAAGGTTATATTGGCACCAAAGGCCTGCATCGTGAGCACCCGTTCCCGTGTACTGTTGGAGGGCATGACCAGCTCAATCCGGATGCCGAAAACACTGGCGGCCAGAGCCATTCCGATCCCCGTATTTCCACTGGTCGCTTCGATCAGTGTTGTATCCCGGCTGATATCTCCCCGTTCCAATGCGCAACGGATCATATTAAAAGCAGGACGGTCTTTCACACTTCCTCCAGGATTATTGCCCTCCAGTTTGGCAAAGATCTTCACGTCCGGATTCGGATTCAGCTGCACCAGTTCCACAAGAGGCGTATTCCCGATTACACTCGCTATGCCTTTCATTTTTTTCCTTCGTTTATATTTTTGCCTTCCAGCACGGTTATGGTAGGATCATGAAAAACCATTGTACCAGGCGGTACGGAATGCGTGAGCCAGACGTTCCCGCCAATGATCGAATGATCGCCAACCACTGTTTCTCCTCCCAGAATCGTAGCATTGGAATAGAGAATAACGTGATTACCAATTGTCGGGTGACGCTTGCTGTTGGCCAGCGATTTCTC
>CANHUD010000092.1 GCA_947463665.1 Sphingobacteriales bacterium | reverse complement strand
TTGTATCCGGAGAATGAGGATTTCAATCGCGACAATACGCTCAATGAGAGTGAAGAATATTTTCAATACAAGGTGGATGTGAAGCCCGGTAATGATCCGGGCATGCAGGTAGGGCAAAATTTCATTGTGGACCGTAAGATCGTGAATGTTACGCTTGCCAATGGTAATAAGGAAAACCAGCTATGGTATCAGTTCAGGATTCCTGTATCGTCTTATTACAAAAAAGTGGGACAGATCCCGGATTTCAAGTCTATCCGTTTCATGCGGATGTTTCTGACGGATTTTGAAGATTCGGCAGTGCTTCGATTTGCGAAACTGGAACTGGTGCGTAACAACTGGCGCAGGTTCACGTATGCCCTGGATACCATGGGTCAGTACCGCAATGTAGATCTGGCAGGACCTACTTCATTTGATGTTTCGGCTGTGAACATTGAAGAGAACGATCGGCGCGATCCAATTCCTTACCGTATACCTCCGGGTATTGAGCGTGTGCAGGCCCTTAGCAATGGCGGAATCAACATATTGCAGAATGAGCAGGCGATGAGCATACGGCTCTGTAACCTGCAGGACGGTGATGCACGGGGCGTGTTTAAGAATCTGAATCATGATCTGCGGCAGTATAGTAAAGTATCGATGTTTGTACACGCGGAAAGTGTAAAAGGGCAGATCGCGATCAACGACGGAGATCTGCATGCAGTGATTCGGATAGGGAGTGATTTCATCAATAATTTTTATGAGGTCCGGCTACCGCTGAAATTAACTCCTTTTGGTTCCACAGATCCTGCGGTCATCTGGCCGGATGTGAACAGCATTGATTTCAACGTGCAGGAGCTGGTTACCCTGAAAGCCGAACGAAACCAGGCCAATGCCAGTCCGAATACTATTTACCGAAAACGCATTGGCAACCGCACGTATTCCATCGTTGGTAATCCCAATTTGGGTGAGATCCGCGGCATCCTGGCTGCTTTTGAGAACGCCCGTACTACAGGTGGTGGCCGGCCGATCTGTGCGGAAGTCTGGATCAATGAACTTCGCCTATCGGGCATCAATGAAGACAATGCCTGGGCGGCTACCGGTCAGGTGAATATACAACTGGCGGATCTGGGAACGATTTCTGCTGCGGCCAATATCCACACGCAGGGATTTGGCGGGCTGGAGCAGCGGGTGAACGACCGATACCGGGATAACTTCCGTCAGCTGGATTTTTCTACCAATCTCCAGCTGGGTAAATTACTTCCCAAGAACTGGCGGCTCGATGTTCCTTTCTTTGCTACCTATTCCGAGCAGAGCAGCGCTCCTCAGTACGATCCGTATGATCGGGATATCCAGTTGCGCGATAAGCTTCGGATTTTCCGTGACAAGCGGGATTCCATTCGGAACGATGCCGTGGATTTCACCAGTATCCGCACCCTCAATTTTACGAATGTCCGGATCCGGCCGGAAGGGAAGATCCGACTCTGGAGCCCGTCGAACTTTGATTTCAATTATTCTCTTACGCAGACCTTGCAGCATAGCCCTCTCATCGAATCCAATGATCTGCGCAAACACCAGGGCGGTCTGGGATATAATTATACCGGCCAGCCCAAATCGTTTGAACCCTTCAAGAATCTCTGGCCAAAATGGAAAAAAATTGGGTTTATCCGAAGTTTCAATCTGAATCTGAATCCAAATCTGATTGGTTTCCGTTGGGATGCCCGCCGCCAGTTTGGTGCGATCCGTCCGCGAAATGTAGGAGGCGGACCGTTCAAAATTCCGGAGACGTACGATAAATATTTCGTCTTTGACCGCATCTACAACATGCGGTGGGACCTGACCAAGAGTTTCAACATCGATTTCAAGGCTACCAATAATGCACGGATCGATGAACCGTTTGGGCGCATCGATACCAAGGAAAAGCGCGACAGCATCTGGAGCCGCTTCCTGAAGGGAGGACGAAATACCTTGTATAACCAGTCGGTAGATTTTACCTACAATCTGCCCACGAATGGGATTCCCATGCTCGACTGGGTAACGGCGAACCTAACCTACCGCACGACCTATGGATGGATCGGGGCTTCCAGACTGGCGGTAGATCTCGGGAATACTATCCAGAACAGTTATGCCAAGGGTGGCACCCTCGAATTGAATATGTTGCAGCTGTATAATAAATCCAAATTGCTGCGGCAGCTGTCATCGCCCCCGGGTTCAGGCCTTCCGGTGGATCCGTCTGATACTACCCGAAAGGGTAAGCAACGGAAGCGCTGGGAGCTGAAGGGGATCGGGCGCAACATGGCATCACTGCTCACATCGGTGAAAAGGATTGGGGCAACCTATAATGAAGGGGCCAGTACGTTTTTGCCCGGGTATATGGATTCTACCCGGTTTTTCGGACAGAATCTGCGGAGTATGGAGCCTGGCTTTGGATTCATATTCGGCGGGCAGCCAGACAGTAGCTGGCTTTGGAATGCATCCAGGAAAGGGCTTATTTCAAAGGATCCGATTCAGAACAATCTTTTCCGTCAGACGTATGACCAGAAGTTCAATCTCAGTGCCAGTGTGGAACCTGCAAGAGATTTTACGATTGATGTGACGCTGGATAAAACGTTTACGCGAACGTATAATTCGTTGTTCAAGGATACGATCGGTAATGGAAGTTTTGCAAACCTGAATCCCTATGCATCAGGAGGATTCAGTGTTACGTACATATCGTTCCAGACATTGTTTGGGAAATTCGATCCCAATAATGTGAGTGAAACATTCAAGCAGTTTCAGAATAACCGGGCTATCATTTCTCAGAGGCTTGGCACACAGAATCCTTATAGCAATGTGAAACTGCCTGATGGATACTTCAAGGGGTACGGGCGATATGCACAGGATGTGCTGATCCCTTCGTTTATTGCTGCGTACACGAACCGCGATGCATCTACCATTCCGTTGCTGAAGAATGGTTCCGGTGATTATGTGAAGGCGAATCCGTTCAGTGGTTATCTGCCCAGACCAAACTGGCGGCTCACGTACAATGGGCTGACGAAGGTCAAGGCACTGGAAAAGATCTTTACCAATCTGGCGATCACGCATGGGTATTCGGGAACACTGAGCATGAATAGTTTCAATTCGGCCCTGCTTTATGAGGATATCCGTTTTCTGGGTTTCCCATCGTTTTTGGATACATTATCAGGCAATTTCATTCCTTATTTTCTGGTACCCAATATTTCGATGAGTGAGCAGTTCGGACCACTGGCGGGTATTGATTTTACCACATCGAGCCAGCTTTCCGGCCGTTTCGAATGGCGAAAGAGCCGGCAGTTAAGTCTGAGTCTGGTAGATTATCAGCTGAGTGAGATTCGTTCCACTGAACTGACATTCAACATGCGGTACCGTAAGCGTGGAAAGTTACCCTTTAATATTAAACTTGGGAAAAAAGGCGGAGAAGGCGGTTCATCGGAAACGGATATGACCTTTGCCATGGATTTCAGTTTGCGGGATGATATTACCGCCAATTCACGGCTGGATCAGACCAATGCATTTGCTACCGGCGGACAGAAAGTAATCACGATCCGCCCAACGGTGGATGTGGTGCTAAGCAACCGCGTAAATATGCAATTCTATTTTGATCAGCGCCGGTTAACGCCATACATCTCGAATGCAGCGCCATCGGTGAATACCCGGGCCGGCGTGCAGGTTCGGATATCACTGGCCCAGTAATCAGGTATTAGCGGATGTCAGGTTTGTGCAGATAAAATGAATTGGCCTGTGAAGTGGAGGTCATCACCAGGTCATTGATGCAGACATGTGGCGGAAGTGAAGCACAGAAAGAGACAACCTGCGCAATGTCTTCGGCCACCAGTGGCTGATATCCTTCATATACAGCAGCTGCCTGGTTCTGGTTGCCTTTAAAGCGTACTACAGAGAATTCTGTTTCTGCCGCACCCGGGTGAATAGTTGTTACTTTGATACCATAGGATAGCAAGTCGATCCGCATGGATTGGGAAATGGCGTCCAGTGCGGATTTTGTGGCGCAGTAGACATTTCCTTTCTCATATACTTCTTTTGCGGCGGTGGATCCGATGTTGATGATATGGCCACTTTTTTTCTGTTTCATCGGTTCCAGAAACGCTTTGGTTACATATAGAACACCTTTGATATTGGTGTCGATCATCGTTTCCCAATCTTCTATGGAAGCCTGATCAAATGGGTCACGACCCAACGCCAGTCCTGCATTGTTGACCAGTACATCCAGCGATTGCCAGTCTGAAGGCAGGGAGGCGATGGCCTGATCCACGGCTTCGCGGTTGCGCACATCGAAACAGAGCGTCTGGATAGTGACACCATATTGATCACGCAACTCATTTGCCAGGGCCAGCAGCCGGTCTTCCCTGCGTCCGGTAATCAGGCAGTCGTATCCCTGCCGGGCGAACGATGTAGCGATAGCTTTTCCAAAACCGGAGGTAGCTCCGGTAACACAGATTTTTTTATTCATGAACTTATCGGATCAGCGTAGAAGTACCTTTTTTGAAAATGGTTTTACCTGTGTAATCAACGCCCTGTACATACCAGGTGAACGTTCCCGAATTCTGGTCGCGGCCGTTGATGCGTCCATCCCAGCCTTCTCCGATTTTACCGGTTGCAAATACCTGCTCTCCAAATCGGTTATATATGCGGAAGAAGTCCAGTTGGGCTACCCCTACAGGTATGGGTATGAGTTTATCGTTCAGTTTGTCATTATTCGGTGTGAAGGCCGTAGGTACAAATATGTCGGGACCGGTCTGGAAAACAGTCACATTCAGTGTGTCCAGCGCAAAACATCCTTCCGGGACACCTACCCGTACAACATAGGTTTGTGAGTTGGTCAATTGCGCTACCGGATTGAAGATCGTTGAATCAGATAGACCTGTGGGAGGGCGCCAGCGGTACTGGGTACCTCCGGATGCGGACAGCTGTAGCGGCTGGCCGATCACAATAGCCGTATCGTTTCCTGCATTCGCTAGGATGCGTGGTACAACCCTGACCAAAATGGTATCATATCCGGGTTTCGGACATCCTTTGGATTCAAAGCCTGCCACAACCAGTATTGAGGAGCTTCTTGGAGACGCAATCGGATTGGGGATCGTACTGTTGGATACTAACCCTGCGGGAGACCATCGGTAGGTTTCTGCTCCGGAGGCAGAGAGTGGCAGATTATCGCCGAAGCAGATGGCCGTATCCGGAATGGATCGTACACTTGGGTAGGGTACGGTATTTACCACAATTTCGTCTGTAGCGCCACATAGTCCCAGATTCACATTGACCCGGTAGGTGGTAGTGCCTTTGGGCGTGGCCACTGCATTTTTTATGAATGGATTTCTGAAATCTCCTTCCGACAACCATTGATATTGTAAACCTTCAGATATCGGTCGGAATACAATGGAATCACCCAGGCAGATCGTAGTATCGTTTCCTGCAAATACCGAAACGGAAGTGCGCACATCCACAAAAACGGAGTCGATATTTTCGCAGCCGGGGGCTGAAACGAGACGCACGTAATAGGTAGTTGGGACATCCGGACTGACCAACGGATTGGGGATACCTGTATTGTTGATCATGTAATTAGGCGACCAGGTCATGGTGCCGTTTCCAACTGCCGAGAGCCTTAGCGTATCAATGCTGCAGATAAGCGTATCATTGGTGAGAGAGATCGTTGGTTTATCCAGTACACGCACTGTGTTTTCGATGGTATCACGGCATCCTTTATTAGTTCCAACGATGAGCTGTACGTTGTAGGTACCGGTTGCCGGGTAGGAATAGGTTGGATTGCGCAACTGAGATGTTGCCGGATTAAACTGAGGATGTCCAAATGTCCAATTCCAGGAATTGACCACCCCATAACGGGCTGTCGTCTGATCGATGAATTGAATCGGGACATTCTTACAACCATCCAGCACGGTAAATTTCGGTGTGAAGCCAGGATAGATTCGGGCCTTCATGAGGGCTGTATCCGAGCATTCCTGTCCTCTGTTGGTGATGAGTGTAATAGTGTATGTTCCGGTATCCGGGTAAGTGAAAGTGGCGATTTCACTGGTGGACACATCGTTATTACCTGGCAGGCCGAAATCCCAGAAATACGAGTTGATGAGGCTGCTGGAACTTTTGTTTCGGACGGTAATAGTGAAGTTATCACAGTTCACATATTCCGGATCCAGATTGGCGGCTGCAATGGTGCAGGGGGCTACTTTGATATGAAGATCTTTTCGGTGGCGGTTTATCAGAACACCATTTTTCCGTTCGTTTACCGTAACGGTGATTACATATATACCTGATGCGGGGGCTGTACCGCTGATGATACCGGTCTGAGGATTGATGGTTACGCCTGACCCTAATGGAGAAGCGGCAGAGAAAGGAAAGCTGTAAGATATGGAATTGTATGGCGGAGGAGCCGCGGAACCAGGCTGTGGTGATTGCTGTGAAGCTCCATCATACGCAACGTCGAACTCATAGCTCAGATCATCATTATCCGGATCTGTGGCACTGAAATCATAAAAGAATCCATTGTTCTCACAGATCACAACGGTATCACTGGCATTGAAAATGGCACTGCTGTTCCGGGGGGCGAGGGAACCGATATTGGTTCCGGGAATGAAGGCTGAATAGGTTGCCCCGGCATTCCCGGAATTATTCACATTGCTGATACCTTCAATGCGGCAGCAGCGCTGGTAGGCAACGGAATATCCTCCTGAACTTGCAGGTAATTCAACTTCCTGAATATAATAACCGATTTCATAGCACACAACGGGAGGGTTATCTATACAGGGCCCCGCTGTTGTTAACTGTGAAGTTACCCGACGGGTTAAACTAATATTGAGATTTGTAAAGGGAACGGCGCTGCCGCTGGCATAGATGGTAATGGCTGCTACGTTATCCAACTGTGCACCACCGGAGTAGCAGTCGCGGTAGAGTTTCAGCATGATACGGTAGCGAAGGTTGCCGCCGGAAGACTGTCCAAGATATTCATATGACATCTCCCCCCCGGCTATGTGGCGGGCTTCTGTTGAAAGGCAGAAGGAGAGCATAAGAATGAACAGCACCAAACGCATCAGGATTCAGGATTTAATTGCTTTAGAAAATCTTTGATAATTGCTGTTACTTCATCCGGTTTCTCAACCATACCCATGTGTGCCACACCATTCAGGATAGAAACATGGTTATATTCCGGCCAATAACATTGTGCCAGACTGTCTTCTAAATGTACGGCTTTATCCTCAGTCCCGATCACAAACAGAACGGGTTTGGAAAATTGTTTAAGAATGTCTGATCTGTCGGGTCTGTTGATCATCATCTGATACCAGGCAATTAACACCTCTTTACGATAACCCCCAGCCTCCCGTATATGTTCGCGAACTGTTTCTATATGTAGATTACGGAACGTCTCGCTGTATAGTCCCGGAATCATCGTTTCCATAAAGGCCTGAGTACCATTTGCCTGTATAAATGAGATGGATTTTTTCCGAATTTCTTTTTTTTCAGCAGAATCAGCAAAGGCAGTAGAGTGAATGAGCCCCAAGCCGTTCAGTCGCTGCGGATATTTTTCCGCAAAAGCAAGTGTAACATACCCTCCCATGCTATGTCCCAGCAACGTAAAGGTGTTCCAGCTTTCTGCATCTGCAATAGCCGCTACCAGATCTGCCAGTTTCTCCAGTGTTGGGGCAGGATCGAATTGGAACAGGTTTTCAGAAAGCCCAGATCCAGGGAGATCCGGGCAGATGACCTGATAAGAATGCGACAGCTTTTCGGCCTGGGGCTTCCAGATGTTTCCATCCTCTCCGAATCCATGTAGCAGCATCACAGGGGGCCCTAGTCCCTCCTTACTGTAGGCAATGGTATCTTTAAGCTGTAATACGGGCATGGATTCCTTTTTTCAGAACGTTCATACTGCTTCTGAACGCAACAAGCAGTATGATGGGCAGCAGAACGGGGTTTAGTGTTTGAGGAATAAAAAACCAGCATAACAACAGCAGCAGGCTGCCTGCCCCTGTAATAGTCCAGTAAAATCGCCACTTAACGGAGTGTATACCCGGTACAAAAAGAACAAGGATATGAAAAGGCCATGCCCAGAGGAGATTGTAATTGTTTACTGTCTGGCGATGATCCGTTCCCCACCACATATACGTTAACAACAGGCCGATGAGCCCCAAAATGAAAAAGAACAAACGGTCAAACCAGAGCAGGAAACGTTGCATCCGTTGCTGTCTGTTAAAGCTCAACAGCGTTATAAACAGCGCCAGCAGGGAAAAGAGGGTGGCCGGATGAGAAGTTAAGGATCCTGTATCGGTTTGATCCATTGTTATGCGAACGGGGAATTGTTTAGACGCAACTAAGGAAGCAGCATTTTTGGTGCTATCCAGACTGGTTTCCAGAAACTCCGGCA
>CANHUD010000091.1 GCA_947463665.1 Sphingobacteriales bacterium | reverse complement strand
GAGCGCATTTTGAATGAACTCGTTCAGGTGTATGCATTGTCTTCCGTTCGTAAGAAACAGGAAGCAGCGATGCAGACACTTCGGTTTATTGAAAACCGGCTGGATAAGGTAACCATGGAGCTGGATTCAGTGGAGCTGGGCATTGAGCGGTACCGGAAGTCCAGCGGTCTGATAGATCTCAGTGAGCAGAGCAGCCAGTATCTGAGAAGTGTGGAACAGCACGATCTGGAACTCACCCGCATGAAAATGCAACTGGCGATCATTGATGAGGTAGAGGGATATTTGCGATCCGGGAACGGATCGGTAATGGCACCTTCCACGGCGGTACTGGCGGATCCCGGATTATCGCAAATGCTGGAGCGACTGTACATTCGGGAACAGGAAAAAGAGCGGGTTCGGAAAACCACCGCCGAAAATAATCCGATACTAACATCCATGGATGGTGAGATCGGAAGGATCAAATCATCCATCATGGAAAATCTTTCCAGCTTGCGGCGAAACATTGAGGTAGGTCAGGAATATCTTACGGGTGTTTCAGGAAAATACAACGCATTGCTGCGAAATATTCCGAAAAAAGAAAAAGAACTTATTGAGGTTAGCCGCCAGCGCAGTATAAAATCGGGCATATACAGCTTTCTTTTACAGAAAAAAGAAGAGACGATGTTTGCCCTGAAGAGTACTGTTACTGATCATCAGCTGGTAGAATATCCGTCTTCCGGAAATGAACCGGTGTCTCCGAAAATTCCTTTTCTGATTGCATTTGCGCTGATCATGCCCGTCGTAACGGGTATAGGTGGCGTAACCTTACGAGAATACCTGAATGGACGGGTATTGTACAGAAAAGATATTGAACAGCTTACCAATGTACCTGTGATCGGGGAAATCGCTTTTGATCGGACAGAAGGTGAAATAGTGGCTGCTTCAGGACGGAGAAGTTTTGTGCAGGAACAGTTTCGCCAGCTTCGTGCAGCTTACCGGCATCTGGAAGGGGGAGTGGAAAAGCACAACCGCGTAATGGTTACGTCGTGTGTAGAAGGCGATGGGAAAAGTTTTGTAGCATCTAATTTTGCTATAGGACTGGCCAGAAGCGGCAAGCGGGTGGTGCTGATCGGACTGGATCTGTATCAGCCGAAACTGCATGAACTTTTTCAACAGGAAGCTTCGCCAGGCATCAGCGACTGGCTTCTTCAGACCTGCAAGATTTCGGATATTCTGAAGCCTACAGCTGTAAACGATTTAACCGTTATACCTGCAGGATCCGCAACAGATAATCCCTGCGAACTGTTATCGAATGGTCGTCTTAAAAGACTGCTGGATACGTTGTCTACCCGCTTTGATGTACTGGTTATTGATGCGCCGCCGGTCAAACCGGTAACAGATGCCTGGGAAATAGCGCAGGAGTGCAATTTTGTGCTCTTTGTTGTACGGCATAACCATACGCCCAAAACAGGATTGCAGCTGCTGGATGAGGATCTGGCCCAACATAAAATTGAACAGGCCTGTATCGTATTTAACGGGGTGAAGCGAAGAGGAATAGGAAAGTACAGTTATGGGTTTGGGTATGGATATGGGTACGACGACCGAATGTCGTATGCCAAATACGGACAGCGTAAAAAGCAGCAGGCATGAAGTCGTTCTTCTTATTGGTGAGGGAACGAATGGCAGTGGATCTGGTGCGGGTATCGCTGCTAAACATGATTGCCATGGTCTTTAGGATTTTTTCCGGCTGGATCAGTGTAAAGGTGGTTGCCTCGATCACCGGCCCTTCCGGTATGGCGCTGATCGGACAACTGACCAATTTTTCTGCGTTGTTGCAAAGTCTTGCAAGTGGTGGCATCAGCACAGGTCTTACCCGTTATGTGTCTGCTCATTCAAAGGAAAGGGACATTGTTAACCAGTACATCGGAACAGCTTTTCGGATTACGCTGATTTGTTCGGGTATCCTTTCGTTGGTAATACTGACGGGGGCATCCTATTTTTCAATCTGGTTATTAGGAAGTACCGATTATACAATTGTGTTTTGGGTGTTGGGTGGAACCATTTTCTTTTTTTCAGTGAACATGCTGCTTATGGCTATCCTGAATGGTTATCAGGAATATAGTTCCTTTGTACGCATTCAGACGGTCGGCAGTATTATCAGTGTATTGATTTCCGTTGTATTGGCATTTTTGTTCGGACTCTTGGGGGCCTTACTGGCAGTAATTGTAAGCCAGTCGCTCCTGTTGCTGGTAACGATTTACGTTATGCATCGTTCAGGATGGTTTTCTGCGTCACCACTCTCCATTTCTTTTCATAGAAAGACAGCCATGGATCTGTTTGCGTATTCACTCATGGCGGTAACCTCTGCTGTGGTGGTACCGGTGAGCCAGATGTTGGTTCGGGGTATGATCACCGATCGATTCTCCGCAACCGATGCCGGTATCTGGGAAGGGATGAACCGAATATCGGCCATGGTATTACAGGTCATAACCGGATCGATGAGTGTATATTATTTGCCCCGACTGGCAGAAGCGGGGATAGATGCCAAAATACGAGTGGAATTCTTGCAGGTCTTCCGTTTTTTACTGCCCTTACTGCTCCTGATGGCGGTATCGCTTTTTGTATGCCGCCACTGGATCATCCGGATGTTGTTTACAGAAGATTTCAGATCGATGGCAACATTGTTTGCCGGACAATTAGCTGGAGATGTACTGAAGATTTCCGGATGGATGCTCGGGTACATCATGATAGCAAAGGCTATGGTCCGCACCTATGTACTTACCGAAATACTGAATTATGCGTTGTTTGTGTATTTGTCGTACGTGCTCACAAATCAGTATGGTGTACAAGGTGCGGTCATAGCCTACGCGGTTGGACATTGGATCTACTTGGTTTTCATGGTATGGATATTCAGAAAGCTACTATGGCCTCCATAGGATATTGGATCATTGCCGGATGAGTTTCATGGTTTCAGAGTTTCCTTTAGGAGATTGGATTTGAATGAGGTACATGCCTGACCGCAGGTTGGATATATTCAGGGAATGACGTCCGTTCAATTGGCCGATGTGTTCCTGGTGTACGACTTCCCCCTGGAGGGAACGTATAATCAGGGTGCCGGTTCCGGAAACCGGTCCACTTAGCTCAAGGGTGGCAGTCTGACTGGCCGGATTTGGATAAAGCCGGTTGATAACAGGGGTTGACTGAACCGGCCATTTGAGGGTTGAGCTGCTGCTGGTATTGGTTGCCGTAGTTGCGGTAGTAGCTGTACTCGTAGTACTCGCAAGCAATAGCCGCTTTATCCGGTTTTTTTTACGTACGACGGTACTGGCCGGTTGAGTGATGGTAATCGTTTTTGAATCCTTACATCCTGCCAGATCTGTTACGGTGTACGTATAGGTCCCGGCATATACCGTAGTAGTGGGTCCGGAAAAAACATAGGGAACGGTTCCTCCTGTGGCAGATAAGCCAACGCTGGTTGATCCTCCGTAGACTGAAATCGTTCCTGGAATAACCTGTAAGGATAGTAACGGAGGTTCTGTAAGTGTTGCACTGGCAGAAATTGTTTGTCCTACAGAGTCCTTTATACTAACTGTATAGGTACCTTTCGGCAGATTTACGGCTGTGGCGGACGTTTGCATTCCCGGGTCATTCCATTTGTAGGTGAAGGGAGCCTTTCCTCCGGAAACAGAAACGGAGAGGGAACCATTCGTGAGGCCGAAACAGCTCGGATTTTTCGACTGACTGATAACCGCTTGCAGTGGAGGAATAACGGGTACCGACGTTGTTGTCTGGCTTACGGTGATTGCTCGTACCAGGTAGCTGCCATCGGCATTTCGTCCATTGATGGCCAGCGGCAGTGGCTTTCTGTAATTTCCGGGATCCGTAACGATCATGTACAGCTGGTAGGTACCGGAGAGAAGTGTTGTGGGGAGTACAAATTCATCGCTAACAGCAGTGGGGACCGATTGGGGAAGGAACAGATACGGTTTAAAATTGGATGTGTCTGACCATACCACTTTATTCGTTGCATCGCGAAGCTGATACAGTACATTCCATTTTTCATAGGTAGGAGTGATCCCCAGGTTCTGCCAGTTCATAAGAATGGTGAAAGCGGAGCCGCTCGCCAGTGTTGAATTCACCGTTCCGCCTAACGCTACCAGTCTGTAACCGGCCGCTTTGGCTGCATTGCGGATATTGGTTCGAACACAGGTACTGGTAGAGGCTTCCAGGTTTCCGTTCCCGAATGATAATGTGTGATACCGTCTTACCTGCGCTTCCAGTTCCCAGTACTGGCAGCTGCCACCGTTTATGGTGCAGCAGGAGGAAGGTTCTCCTACTATGGGAGCAGATTTCCAGGTATTCATGATAAGATCTCTGAATAATTGACCGTTATAGCTGGTTGGATTGTTTTCCAGTTTGTTTTTATACCAGAAAGCAGGATCTCCCCAATTGTCGCGGCGCCATCCAAATGCCCCGACATTATTCGTTCCGGTTAGTAGTGCATATCCTGCTTCTGCAGGAACGCGACTCCAGTTGGCAACATCGAATCCATCAGTGAGTGCTACAAGCCGGATATCCGGGAAAGCATTTTTATGCGATTGGATAATTCTGAGTAAGCTGGACGTAGCAGCTCTGTTTGCGGCGGGCTCCAGATCTCCATATGGATAATTATGCCATTCGCCCCAGTTTCCGTATCCGCGGATATCAATATAATTGACGATACTACTGAGCCGTATGCCATTGATGAACGTAGTATTGATGTGTTGCGATACAGCTTTCAGCATGTTTTCCCAGGCAGTCAGGAAATTCGGACTGTTCCAGTTAGGGATCCAAACGGCATCATGAATCCAGTCTTTAACTGTTTCACGCTGCATTTCATCATGCAGATAGGAAGGATATGTCAGCTTCGCTCCGCCAATACTACTACCCGTGCAGTTTGAGCAAAGAGGCATGATGCCAAAACTGAATTTCTGACCTTTGTCGATGGCACGTTTAAATGCTGCATCTACTGTAGTCCAGTTGTAAACACCTTTTGCCGTTTCAATCTGCGTCCATTCAAACCTGTAATAGGCATCCATCGGTTGGGTGTTTATGCCTTCCACCGGAATGTTGACCTGATTCATGACCATCCATTCTTCTGTTCCCCGATGTGGACCCAGTATATCGGGATCTGAAAAGGGAATAGGGGTAAATGAAAATGTGTTTGACGTTTGTGCATGGAGGCGATGGATTCCTCCCAAAAGAAAAAGAGTTAAAAGTATGACCAATGATAAATGTGGCCTAAACAGTTTTCCGGAATTTGCATAAACAGTTTTCATATGTTACGTAGGATTTTAATAGACAGATCAGTTATTAGCCGTCTGTTCTTACATAACAAATATGTTGCCAATTTGCCGCTCATCCGGATCAATGTGTAAAAATGTGGATAACATACTAACCATTTACCATACAATAACCTGATTAAATAGCATAAGCTGTTGTGGTATCTGTTTTTAGTTATAGAAATTGTTATGGTAAGAATGTATCCACTTGTTTCGGTTATAATGCCTGTGTATAATGGCGACAAATACGTTGCCCAGGCCATAGAGAGTATACTCGATCAGACGTTCATGAATTTTGAACTGCTCATTCTGAATGACGGGTCAACTGATCATACGGAAGAAGAAGTGCAACGGTTTGATGATAATCGTATACGGTATATCCGGCATGCATCCAATGAGGGTCTTATTAATACCCTGAATGAAGGCATCCAAAAAGCGTATGGTGAGTTTATTGCTCGCATGGATGCGGATGATATTGCGTTACCAGACCGGTTATTCCGCCAGGTTGAATTTTTACTGCGCCATCCGGATCATGCATTGTGTGCCAGCTCCTATGTAGTGATGAATAAAACAGGACGGCTTCGTCATTCCGTTTCCCTGCCAGAAGCAGATGAGGGTATTCGGACATTGTTGTTTTTCGGAAACTGCATTTGTCATTCTTCCGTGATGTTCCGGAAGAAAGCATTGGAAGGGGAAGGGTACCGAACGTCTTTTTTATGGTGTGAGGATTATGAATTATGGACAAGGTTATCAGCCTGGCATAAAATGGCCATTATTCCGGAACCTCTTGTCCGCTATAGGATTCACGGTTCCAATGTGAGCATTAAGAATCGAAAGGAAATGCTCAGCAATGTGAGTCGTATTTCTGCTAACCAGCTCGAACGAATGGGAATTGCATATGGAAGGGAGGATTTTTTATTGCATCACGCCTTCCTTTCTTATAATGTGGAATACATACGAAAGGTTGGATTTAATCAACTGCAACGTTGGCTGGTGAGGCTTGGGTATGCCTTTAATCGTTCCCGTAATGGTGATGGAAGGCTGGCTGAAAAAGTAATCATCCGGCGTTGGGTTTCCTTATGCATTAAAGGAGGTGCTTTTCGGAATCTGTTCGTTAATCCGTTCGTTAAAAAAGATACCCGCTTCTATGTTTATTGTTTCGCGGAGAAGATTCGGGATCGGTTGCTCAGCCGGATCAATGCCTATGATTTTTAATGCTTGGTAACGGACATGCTGATTACATTTTTACTGTTATTGTTTACGGTGTACCTGCTATTTCAAAAGCCGGAGTGGGCACTGTTGCTTTTTTTCACCCTGACCATTGCCGCCGTCAATTTTGATTTGTCAGTGGGTGGCCGGTATCGTCCCTTACTGGCTTTTTTATTATTAATCAGATCTGTTACCGACCGTCGCTTTTCGCTTGCATCTTTTTTCCAGCATCCTGGCTATCGGCTCATGCTTCTCTTTTTCGGATATATTTTGTTTTTGTCGTGGGGCATGCAATCCATGCAGCCGGAGGTGCTGCGTTTATTATTATTGAGTGTGGTCACGGCTTATCTGGCTTTTTATGCTTATCAGGTAAATGGTTCACCTGAAATCCTTGAAATGGCGATTGTTTTTTCGGGACTGATCTGTTTCGCTGATCTCTGGTATACCTATAAGATCATCGGTCAGTTTCCTGTTCAGCGGCTTTATTTTTTGTTGTTTCCCAACAGCCTCACCCTTGAAGAGGCCAATGACACCAATCATAATTTCTATGGATTTATCTGCGGTATTGGTTTTGTGCTGTTGTTTGCGAGGTTTATTGCCGGAGGCAGTTCGGTAGGCCGCTGGGCTCCGCTTTTACTCCCATTGTTGTTTTTAGGGGTACTTATGTCGACCTCCCGAAGTACCCTGCTTGGACTCATCGTTTCTACCCTTTATGTATGGTATACGGGGGCACGTGATCCGGAAAAGCGACCCAGGGTTATGGCATCCATGGGGCTGGCAGGAATAGCGGTAGGCGGTATTCTGGTGCTGTTTGTCGCCCTGCAGACTTTTCTGGAACTGGATAACAGTTTCATATCGAATATCACGATGCGGCTGGTAGAAGAACCCGTAGCGGTTATTCGAAAACAGTTGGGATATAGCTATAATGTTCAGGATCTGGATGCGATGGACTGGCGCAAAGAATCTGCCGGTCTGGCGCTTGAAGCGTACAGTCGCCTGCCGGTTCAGGAACAGCTAACCGGAGTGGGTATTGGAGGATATCTGCAACGTGATCTTGGGCGAAACGGACTGAATCCGCATAATGGTATTTTGTACATTCTGGTGGAGGCCGGTTTAATTGGCTGGCTGATCTATGCCGCTATGTTTCGGATGGCTCTTCTGGCAGGAAAACAATCTCAAATGTTTCCTATGCTGCTGGTGCTGGTATTCATATTATTTTATTCGCTGGGGCAGAACGAAGAACTAATCAGTGCCACTGCGATGTCATTTGTGAGTACACTGTTTGCCGGGTTGAAAAATAAGCGCGATGACTGATAAACGCTATGACCTTGCTGTGGTCATTCATTCACTCAAAATTGGGGGATCAGAAAGGTTTACGGTGAATCTGGTGAACGGATGGGTCAACCAGGGAAACCGCCTGCTGTTGATTTTACTCGAAAGTGACAATCCACTGCTGTCCTTGCTGGATCCTCGGGTAGAAGTCCGTGTATTGAACAGAAAGTTCAGATACGATCTCACGTTATCGTTCCGCATACAACAGATTTTATCAGCCCACTCCGTTGAGAAGGTGTTTTGTGTGGAACCGTATTCTTTTTTTCTGACCCGACTGGCCAGTACTTTCCGATCAGATAACAGAAAGTATTTTCTTTCGCTTCATCACTCTGCACCCATAAAAGTTGGAAAATATGTGATGGATATTTTTTTTCTTCGCTGGTTCAAAAAAAAGGATCATGTAATTTTTATCTGTGCCAATCAGCAGATTTGTTTCAGGGAAAAATATCATTTCCATCCCTCTAAACATACGATCATCTACAATGGTATTGATACATATTTTTTTTCTCCGGAAAAAATTCGCTGTCAGTTAACTGCTTTACAACGGAACTGGCGACAATACTTTGACATTAAAGATCATGAACAGGTTATCGTTAT
>CANHUD010000090.1 GCA_947463665.1 Sphingobacteriales bacterium | reverse complement strand
ATTCATCCGGAACTTAGTAGTCTGTACGCTTTCCTGTACACTGCTTCCCGATTCGTGTTTTCGGATTCAGCCATGCTGGATTCAATGGCGGTTATCATCGCTCCCTTTAAAGCCGATCCACGGTTTCGGGCATCGGAAGCGTTGGCAAAGCAGGTCAGTGATAGCGTAATAGCCTGGTCCAAATCGGATGGATATGCCGCTACGCGGAAATTACGCCGCTATGCACTCAGCAGGACTTTATCTTCCTGGAAACCCACCCCACCCGGATATATCGCCGCGGTTGAACCTTACTGGGGGCGTTTGCGTACGGTGGTGATCGATTCACTGGAGAAATACCGACCGGAACTACCCTTATCGTTTAGCACGGATAGTTCAAGTGCTTTTTACCGACAGGCAAAAGAAGTGTATGAGATCTCCGGAAAGCTTCGTTATGAAGATTCCCTCAGGGCGCTGTTTTGGGACTGCAATCCGTTTTTCATCAATACACAGGGGCATCTGGCTTTTGCCACGAAAAAACTATCCCCCGGTGGCCACTGGATGAGCATTGCCGGATTGGTATCGGAACAACAGAAAGTTGATTTTACAACAGTAGTGCGCGCTTATTTTTTTACGGCAATTGCCTTGTACGATGCGTTCATCAGTTGCTGGGATGAAAAGTACCGGAGCAATCTGATCCGTCCGGAATCCTATATAAACGCGTACATAGATGAATCGTGGAGGCCTTTGTTGCAAACACCTCCTTTCCCGGAATATACCAGCGGACACAGTGTAATCAGTGGAGCGGCAGCTGCGGTATTGACTGCTTTATACGGAAACCAGGTAGCCTTTGACGATCATACCGAAACCGGATATGGCCTGCCGGTGCGGCATTTTCGTTCATTTGAGGCCGCAGCAGCGGAAGCGGCCATCAGCCGGATGTTTGGGGGGATTCATTACCGGGCTGCAGTGGAAAACGGACTAACGCAGGGACAGAAAATTGGTGAAGCTGTTGTGAAAAAAATCGACCTCCAGAGTCGGAACCCCGGAGGTCGATAAGAGAAATTACTCAGGTAAGAGGGTGGCCAGTACGCGCGTTGTTGAACTGCGTACCATTTTAGCAGCAGCCTGCACATCCGCAGAACTTACAGCATTTACATATTTTTCGAAGTTAAGCATACGATCAGGGGTGCTTTCTCCCTGGCGGAACTGAGCCAGTTTACCCAGCCAGTAGTCGTTCGTTTTAATACCTGTTTTGTACTCTTCCAGCCATTGCTTTTTAACTTTATCAAGATAGCTCTGGCTGATACCATTGGCTGCAATGCCGGCCAGCTCTGCTTCGTAGGTTTTGATCAGCGTATCTACTTTTTCAGGACCACAGGGAAGCTGAAGCACAAAGGAATAATTTCCGTACGGAACTTTTGACCAGTTGGTATTGGTGCCGCCACCATAGATACCCTGAATTTTCTCTCTGAGTTCTTCTGTGATCTTAATGTTCAGGATTTCAGAAAGCGCCTGCATGTGCAGTGATTTCTCTGGAGAAAAGGTGGTTTCGCCGGAGGCGAGGGCCAGGATCAGGCTTTGTTTTTCTTTTCCTTTTTTGAATACCAGTTGTTTGTCGCCTTTCACCGGCCGAACCTTGTTATCGGTGAACGTAGGTTTTTTACCGCTTGCAGGTAAGCTACCGATATAGGTACTCAGTAAAGGCAGGAGTGTTTCTTCGGAAAAACTTCCTACAATGTCCACATGCATGCCGGAGAAATCCGACAGACGTGCCTTGTAAACAGCCAATGCCCGATCCATGGAAATCTTATCAAAATTCGATGCCTTTGGAACCGCGGAAGGAGCCAGCGGATTCCCATTGTACAGCGTTTGAACGAATGTGTCGATAAACGCAAACTGAGGATTGGCACCCATCATGGCGTACTGAGCCTTGTTCCGCTGGATGAAGGATTTGAACAATGCACTGTCGGTTCTGGGTTCTGTGGCGAAGAGATACAACAATTGGAACATTGTTTCCACATCCTTGTTGCTGCTGTTGCCGCGGAATCCTTCTGTAGTGCCAGATATAAATGGACTGGCGGAGGCTACTTTACCGGCAAGGGCTTTGCGCAGATCATTCGGTGCAAATGCTCCGGCTCCCATCGCGGTTACAACGGCTACTGCGTTCTCCGCGTTGTATTTATCTGCCACTCCATAACTGCCGGTACCTCCGTAACGGTAGGCCGACAGCAGGATCTGATCGGCTTTAAAATCCGTTTTTTTCAACGTTACCGTGATGCCATTGGAAAGTGTCAGTTCTGTGGTTCCCAGAAGTGAATTGGACGTTTTTTTGACGATGGTACCTGCTTTGGGCGATTTGCTCAGCAGACTCGAAGCCACTGCTTTTTCCTCATAGGGTTTGATAGTGGCTTTCTCTTTGGAGGAAAGCAGTGCCAATAAATCAGCTTCTGCCGGAACCGGTACATTTCCAGCTTTGGAAGGTCCTACTACATAGGCGAAATAATTCTTTTCATTCCGGAAAAGATCCGTCAGCGCGTTGACCTCAGTAAGTGAAATACCCGGTACACTGTTTTTCACAATCTCGAATTCTTTGTCGATCCCCGGAATGGGTTCATCGTCTGTGAAATGGCGAACATATTCATCGGTATACACAGAAGATTCTGTTTTGTCGCGGTTGTTCCAGCTGCGTTCGTAGCTACTGATCAGGTTCTTTTTGGCCCGATCCAGTTCTGCTTCGGTAAAGCCGAAGCGTTTCACGCGTTCCAGTTCTTCGGTAACGGCATCAATTCCCTTGCGGATATCATTGGTTCCGGTGGAGGCCGACAGATTGAATCCTTCGTAGAACTTGGCATAGCTATCAAAGCTGCCGCCAGCATAAACGAACGGTGGATTTTCTTTTTGTGTCAGTTCCCGAAAGCGGGCATTCAGCAGGGAGGTGTACAGACTTTTCACCAGATCATTCCGATAGTCGGCGGAGGTTTTGGCAGGAGCTGTTTTTTTCACGGAAAAATTCCATCCGAAATCAAAGCTCGTTGCTTCTTCATCCGTGATCACCATGGATTTGGCTGCGGCATAGGGAGGAACTTCGGCATAGGTTCGCGTACGTGGCGAGGCAGGATTTTTCAGGCCTGCGAAATGTTTCTGGATCATTTCCAGTGCCTGCTCTTTTTTGATGTCACCTACCACTACAACCGCCATCAGATCCGGCCGGTACCAGTCGCGGTAAAACCGACGAATAGCATCTGTAGGAAAGTTAGCAATGAGGCTGTCTACCCCAATAGGAATTCGGTTCGCATATTTGGAACCTTTGAAAAGTTCAGGGAAAATCCTGCGGAACATCCGGTCTTCGCTGCCTTTGCGTGTCCGGCTCTCTTCCAGGATGATGGCCCGTTCGCTGTTGATGTCTTCTTCCAGATATGTTACCTGATGCGCCCAGTCTTCCAGAATCTGGAATCCATTTTCCAGATTACCGGGTTTATCGGTAGGAATGGGCAGAATATATACGGTTTCATCGAAGGAGGTATAGGCATTCAGATCGCTTCCAAAGCCCACTCCAATGTTTTGGAGAAACGATATGATGTCATTCTTTTTAAAATTCTTTGTTCCATTGAAGGCCATGTGCTCCGCCATATGTGCCAGTCCCTGCTGGTCGTCATCTTCATTAACAGAACCGGCTTTCACTACCAGCCTGAGTTCCACTTTTTTCTCGGGTTTGGCATTTTCCCGAATAAAATAGGTCAGGCCATTGGGCAGTTTTCCTTTGACTACTTTCGGGTCAATGCCCAGTGTTTCTGCCGATTGGCCCATACTCAGATTGGACAAAACCAGGCAAACAAACAGGATCGACCACACTTTGATCTCTTTCATATTCATGTTTTAGCTTTAAATTGGCGGTACAAACGCCTATCAGCATGAAAATTATGATAATTAACGGTCCTAACCTTAACCTTTTGGGTGTTCGGGAGCCCGATGTGTATGGCAATGAGGGATTTAACGATTATTTGACATCTCTTCGACTCAAATACCCATCGGTGGAAATACATTATGTTCAGAATAATGTGGAAGGAATTCTCATCAATGCCTTACAGGAAGCGGGTTTCAGTTATGATGGCATTATCCTTAACCCCGGCGGATATACGCATACATCTGTGGCTATTGGAGATGCTATAGCAGCTATAACCACTCCGGTTATTGAAGTACATATCTCCAATGTTCACGCCCGGGAAGACTTTCGTAAACTTTCCCATGTGTCGGCAAAGGCAAAAGGAACCATAGCCGGTTTAGGACTTCGGGGCTATGAACTGGCCTTACGCTATTTTGTTGAATCCTGACCAACCTCAAGGTTCGGCGGTTAGTGGAATTTTTTCAGAATGGTTCGAATGCTCCGTTCAACTTCCTGTGCAGTGAGGTTGCGGCTATTGACTTCATCGGTTGACCATCCCTGCCAGATGGTTTTATTGGATTTGACATCCACTACGGTTAGGGTGATGGTTCCCTCTGTTACATCTTCCGGAAAGCTCTGTATGCCCACAAATTGTGCGGGAAAATAGATCGTTCCCCAAAAACGGGTGTATGGATTGTAAAACATCCTGAAATAGGGTTGCATGTATACGGTTTCAGAACGTCTTTTTCTGCTTTTTTCTACCAGTACATCGTAATCAAAAAGAAGATCAGGGTCTTTATCTACCCGTCTGTAGCCCAGCATGGCCAGCTGGCGGTCTCCGGAGCTTTTCACATTATTATCCAGCAGTTCCATTTTCCGGTACAGCGTATCTTTCTGAATCCAGTTATAGGTCTGGTAGGCAGATAAAAGCACATCCGAACTTTTTTCCACGTAAACAGTGCTTCCGCAGCCGGCCATCATCCCCATAAAAAGTACACATCCCAAGACAATCCAAGTTTTCATTGCGCAACAAATTGATCTATAAAAAATCGTTATAAATTGATGCCAGTCTTCTCAAAGACTAATAATGGTTAATTTTATACCATGATGAAAGCAGCCATTGCATCTGTTCTTGGTTTACTGCTCCTGAGCACCTCCGTAATGAGCCAGCGGTGGAGTCAGTATGTTTTATCGGTTAAAGGAGATACCATCAATACTTCGGATCTTAAGGGGCTGAAACAGGGCCGATGGGTCATTCGCACCGAATCAATGAGAGGGGAGCCTGGCTATGAAGAGGAGGGAACATATGTAGATGATCTGAAAGAAGGCCCCTGGCGCAGGTATAACCTGACAGGTGATATTCTGGCCATTGAGAATTTCCGCTGGGGCTTTCGGGATGGGAAGCAATTCTATTTTTCTTCTCTGGGTGATCTGATACGGGAAGAAGGATGGAAGGCGATCAATCCAAAAAATCCATATGATACCATCGAGGTGCCAGACCTTAACAATCCGATGGTATCCGTACAAAAGATCGTCAAACACGAAGCATCAGAACTGAAACATGGCGCCTGGAAATATTACAATCCTTCCAGTGGACTGATCATCAAAAATGAAAACTTCAGTTACGGACAAAAAATTGATGCGCTGGGACGTCCCATTGCCGGTTCAACCCCCTCGAAACAGCCGCTGAACAGCGAAAAACCGAAACCTGCTCAAAAACCTGCGGAGGTACTGGAATGGGAAAAGAAAAACAGTGGGAAAAAAAGTGTCAGAGTCCGGGATGGCAGTACCGGCGGATAATTGACATTGTTGAGCAGGTATCCACTACCTTTACGTATGTCATCCATCTCCTTAAATAAATTCATCAGCGATACTGGGTATTGTTCCCGCCGGGAGGCCGATCGCCTTATAGAAGAAGGGCGCGTACTGCTGAATAATGAAATCGCAGTCACAGGAAACCGCTACAGTCCGGGCGATGAAGTAGTGGTAGACGGAAGTATTGTCAAACCGGCCGCAAAAGAGAAAAAGGTCATCCTGGCCTTCCATAAACCTACCGGCATCACTACTACAACTGAAACAAATGTTCCGGGTAATATCATCAGCTTTATCAACTATCCCAAACGGATTTTCCCCATTGGGCGGCTCGACAAAGATTCACAGGGGCTGATCTTTCTTACCAACGATGGGGACCTGGTAAACAAAATTCTGCGCGCCGGCAATAGGCATGAAAAGGAGTATACTGTTCGGGTGCATAAACCTATCGACGGACTTTTTTTAAAGCAGATGTCGGAAGGAGTGAAGATTGATGGAGAGCGTACATTGCCCTGCCGTGTAAGGCAAACGGGTAAGCAGGCTTTCTCTATTATTCTGGTACAGGGCTTAAACCGACAAATTCGGAAGATGTGTGAAGCGTTGGGATATACCGTTACCTTTTTGCAACGAACCCGGATCATGCACATCTCATTAGGTAAAATACCGATCGGGAAATGGCGCTATCTTAGTGAACCGGAACAACTGCAGTTGGACGAGGCGCTGGAAGGATCGGCAGGAACCAAAGAGCGTTCTCCCAAACAATTCACCGCCAAAGCCACCCCCAAAGTAGAAAAAAGACCAGCTAAAAAAGAAGTGGAGGCCAAAACGCTGCCCAATCCTAAGGAAACATCCAGGAAAAAAACGTCGTACAGCGAATTCCGAAGAAAAGGAAAGAAGAAACAGAACGATTAAATCGCACTAAAAAAAAGGCTGCCCTTTGGAGGCAGCCTTTTATATGTAATCTGACTATTTATTTCGCAGACTGGCTGCGGATCACGTTCAGCGCTCCACCTGCTTTGAACCACTCGATCTGCTGTTCATTGTAGGTATGGTTCACCTGTATGGAATCAGACGAGCCATCCGCATGATTCAGGACTACGGTCAGCGGTGCACCAGGGGCAAACTGGGTCAGTCCCACAATGTCGATGCTGTCATTTTCCTGAACTTTATCGTAATCAGCCTTATCTGCAAAGGTTAGGGCCAGCATTCCCTGCTTCTTTAGGTTGGTCTCGTGGATCCGTGCAAAACTTCTAACCAGAATGGCGCGTACACCGAGGTGACGGGGTTCCATGGCTGCGTGTTCGCGGCTGGAGCCTTCTCCGTAGTTTTCATCACCCACCACTACAGATCCGATACCGGCGGCTTTATACGCACGCTGGGTAGCCGGAACCGCACCGTATTCGCCGGTCAGCTGGTTCTTTACGTTGTCGGTCTTGTCGTTGAAATAATTCACCGCGCCGATCAGCATATTGTTGGAGATATTATCGAGGTGACCACGGAATTTCAGCCACGGACCTGCCATGGAGATGTGATCCGTAGTACATTTTCCTTTTGCTTTGATCAGTAGTTTCAATCCTTTCAGATCAACACCTTCCCAGGCAGCAAACGGTTCGAGCAGCTGGAGGCGACTGGAATCAGCGCTTACTTTCACCTGAATGCCAGAACCATCGGCAGCCGGCTCCTGATAACCCGGATCATCCACTTCAAATCCGCGGGGAGGCAGTTCATATCCGGAGGGTTCTGCCAGTTTCACGGTTTCACCTTTATCGTTGACCAGCGTATCCTTCAGCGGATTGAAGGTAATGGTACCTGCAATCGCCATGGCGGTTACGATTTCCGGCGAGGCCACAAATGCGTGGGTATTAGCCAGTCCGTCGTTTCGCTTCGCGAAGTTTCGGTTGAAAGATGTGATGATGGTATTCTTACGGTTCGGATCGTCGATATGACGAGCCCACTGTCCGATACAGGGTCCGCAGGCATTGGCCAGTACCACACCGCCTACATTTTCGAACTCATGGATAAATCCGTCACGCTCGATGGTGTAGCGTACCAGCTCAGAACCGGGGGTAATGGTGAATTCTGAATTTGACTTTAATCCTTTGCTTACGGCATCTTTTACGATGGAAGCACTGCGGCTGATGTCTTCGTAAGAAGAGTTGGTGCAGGATCCGATCAGGGCCACTTCCAGTTTGGCCGGCCAGCCATTCGCTTCTACCGCTTCCTTCATTTTGGATACAGGAGTAGCGAGATCCGGAGTGAAAGGTCCGTTCACATAAGGTTCCAGCTCATCCAGATTGAGTTCCAGCAACTGATCGTAATATTTCTCCGGGTTTGCGTATACATCGGCATCCGGACGCAGGTAATCGATCACCTGATCGGCCAGTTCAGCTACTTCGGTTCTGCTGGTTCCTTTCAGATAGGCACTCATCTTGCTATCGTAGGCAAACAGCGAACAGGTAGCCCCGATCTCCGCACCCATGTTACAGATGGTAGCCTTACCGGTAGCACTCAGGCTATCGGCTCCTTCTCCAAAATATTCTACGATGGCACCGGTGCCACCTTTAACAGTGAGCTGTCCGGCCACCCACAGAATCACATCCTTGGCAGAGGTCCAGCCACTCATCTTTCCGGTGAGCTTCACCCCAATCAGTTTGGGCATTTTCAGCTCCCAAGGAAGGCCAGCCATCACATCCACTGCATCCGCTCCGCCTACACCAATGGCGATCATTCCCAAACCACCGGCATTGGGCGTATGGGAATCGGTACCGATCATCATTCCGCCAGGAAAAGCATAATTCTCCAGTACTACCTGGTGAATGAT
>CANHUD010000089.1 GCA_947463665.1 Sphingobacteriales bacterium | reverse complement strand
GAACCTGTACCGATGTCGTACACCCATTTGGCCGGATCCGGTAAACCGTTCCTGTCGAACTCATCTGACCAGACCAGTTTTAAGTCTTTTGCAGCTGCTGTTACGTCAATATTTTTGCTGGCGGTTGTAAAACCGCCAGCATTCTTTGCAGTAACCTTCACGGTGTACGTGAGGGTGCCTGCCGTTGTATACGTATATTGAATCGTCCCGGAAGCCGCTTCACGAATCGTTCCATCTCCGAATTCAAAAACATAGGTAGCCGCCCGAAGCGCTGTTGCTGAAAAATCAACCTTACCTGAACCATCTGTACTCACCGTTGCATTGAATACCAGCTCTGCCGGAGCCTGAATCACCGGAGCAGTTGACTTATCATCTTTCTTACAACTAATGGTTCCGGCAAGCAGCGCGGGCATTAAGAAGAAAGCAGGAATCACCAGGATGGCCCTCGTACGTTTTAAACTCATCATATGCCTCATTTTACTTTCAGTTTTTGGTACCAGGACAGTCCATCCGCCCCAATGGTACGAAGCGTCATCTTCGTAGCCGTTAATTCTAAAATTTCATAGGTCCTGCTTCCCAGGCCAATACAAACAATGCCATTCCCGGGAGCTGTAAACTGGATTCTGGTTGATATGGCGGGAGTACTGGCAGATGTCGCATCCATGAATGCAAGTTTACGAACACCACCGGTAGCCAGCGGGTACTGTCCCTCCGCTCCGGAATATCCATAAAAACTAACAGCTGCACCAATCATGAACGTCATTCCCTTATTATCTACATTTATACTAACCTGATTGGTTGCATCCTTGCTAAAACTGATCTCATCATCATAAAATCCATCGGCAGCTCTTGAATTAGCAGGTGCCGCATACCAGATGGGCGCAAATCCATCAGAGGGCCCTACTCCGAAATGTCCATCGCTGTCTTTATCACACATCCACACCTTTGTTCCGGTTCCGGTCAGGTTCTGAAGGATGGCCGTTGGAATCTCAAATGCTACAAACACTTTTACTTTTTTCGACAGATTGGTAACAGCTCCGCCGGTACCTACCGCACTAACCGTAATGGTATATTCATTGATTCCGGGTGTTGCATATTTGTATGTTACAGAACCACCGGTAATCATCTGAACCGTACCATCGCCAAAGTCTATTTTATAACTCAGTGCTTTGTCTGCTTTAGCCGTAATCTGTACTTTACCGGTACCATTTCCGTTTGGATTCGCAGCATCTACCCCTTCTACCGTAGTGTTCAGTGTCAGCTGGGTGGGTGCAGTGATATCTCCGAAGCTGTATTCCGTTTTTTCGCAGGCCACGAAAACGGGGAGCAGCAACAGCAGCCATTTTACTATTGATACATTGTACTGTTTCATGAATTCTTTTTTAATCAGTTTACACGAATGTCATCGAAATAATAAGTGTAGTTCGCAGAACCATCACCAACCGTTCCGAGATCAAAGATCAGTACCACCTTATGATAGGTGTTAGCAATATTGATCGTGGAATAATCGAAGGTCAGCTCTTCCCACTCTCCCGCTTTGGTAGTACCCACTTCCTTCTCAAAGGAGATACCGCCGTTGGTGGCATTTTCAACCTTCAGCAGCAGTTTAGCGCCTACTCTGGGAGAATATACTTTTACCTTTACCTGCTTCCCTGCGGAAAAATCAATTGGCTGCGGTAACTCAATGAACGCACCACCCCAGGGTTGTCCGCCCGGACCTTTAACCATCTTGCCTACTTTAGAACTGGTATTGATACCACCGGAAGCAGGATTACCAACCACCGACGCATTGCCTCCATCGAAATTGAGGAATGTATAGGTAAGCGTGGATGATTCAAAATCCAGGGGCAGCTGAAGTACATCGGCAGCTTTTTCTTCCTGACGAACATCATCGAAATAATAAGTGAAATTAGAAGAACCATCGCCGGGGGTTCCGAGATCAAAAATCAATACCACTTTCTGATAGGTGTTGGCCGTATTGATAGCAGAGAAATCGAAGCTCAGGTCTTCCCATGCATTAGCCTTGGTGGTAGCCGTCTCTTTCTCAAAGAAGATACCGCCATTGGTTTTGTTTTCAACTTTCAGCAGGAGTTTCGCGCCCGCACGTGGTGAATACACGCGTACTTTCATGATCTTCTTCGTGCTGAAATCAATCGGATCCGGCAGTTCGATGAAAGAACCTGCCCATCCTTCCGGAGCACCTTTTACCATTTTACCCACCTTCGCGGAAGTATTGCCAGTACCCTGGAACGGATTGTTTACTACAGAGGCGTTGGCACCTCCAAAATTTACAAAATCATAAGAGAGAGACCCGGATTCAAAGTTCAACGGAAGACCGAGTACATCGAGTGAATTCGACTGCCGGAGATTGTCGAACAGGAACGTGAAATTTCCGGTACCATCCCCCATCGTGCCCAATTCAAAGATCAGTACAATTTTATGATATTGGTTGGCAGTGTTTATCGTCCTGAAATCAAACGCCAGATCTTCCCACTGACCGGATTTAGTGGTAGCCACTTCCTTCTCAAAACTGATTCCACCATTGGTGGCATTCTCTACTTTGAGCAGCACCTTTGCACCGGCTCTGGGAGAGAATACATTCATCTTCAGAATCTTGTTGGCAGAGAAATCAATGGGGCCACTCAGAGAGATCAGACTTCCACCCCATACCTGTCCGGCCGACTTCACCATTCTTCCTACTTTGGAAGATGTGTTGATGCCTGACTTCTGCGGATTATCAACCACCGTTGTATTTCCACCATCAAAATTCGCCCAGTTATAGGTCTGACCGGGTGTTTCAAAATCCAGCGGCAATTTCAGCGGAACGTCGATTGTAATAGACTTTGTTACAGTAGTGGAAGCAGCTCCTCCACTCAGGGCAACTACTCTAATGCTGTAGGTTCCCGGTCTTGCATACGTATAAGCTACCTCTGCACCTTCCAGAAATGGCTGTGCCACTGCATTGGGATCTTCGCCCCAGGTAATGCGGAACAGCGTCTCGTATGAAGCAGAAGCGGATACGAGGTAACGGAAAGGGTTAGCAGGATCAGCGGTCACTTTCACTTCTACGTTTTCAGGAGCCCGGAAAGATACCGTTAACTTCTGGGTCATCTCCGACTTTTTACCATTTACGGAGAAAGCGATGATCTTCACATCATACGTTCCTTCTGCATATTTATGCGTTACCTTACCTCCTGACTCTACTTTTGCCAGCGCCTGGGTTCCGTCGCCAAAGCCAACCTGATAATAGGCGATACCTTCGCCTCCGGGATAAATAGTAACCATACCGGAGTTATCCTGGGTGATATCAAATAAAACCGAAAGCTTCTCCGGAGCCGAAGCACCATCTACAAAGGAGATATCATCAAATGACATCTTTGTACAGCCACTGAACACTATGGTTAGTAGCAGGAAAAATATGGATGAAATTGATTTGTTCATACTTTTTCTTTTTTAGGAGTGATAGATCAGTATCCGGGATTTTGACTGAGTCCCGAAATGTCCACTTCCTGTTGCGGGATGGGGAATACCTCATTTTTACCGGCCTTGAATCCTGTGATTTTAGACGCCGCCTGTCCGGTTCGCACCAGATCAAAGAAACGATCTCCTTCCATCGCCAGCTCCAGCCGGCGCTCATTCCAGATGGCCTGACGGAGAGCTGTACCGGTAGCCGTAATGTTGCGCTGGGTATTTCCAAAGGCACGCTGGCGAACCCGATTGAGGTATTCCTGTGCTTTGGTATCATTCGGCGCTGAAGAGCGATTGTAAGCTTCTGCAGCCATCAACAGAACATCTGCAAAGCGAATGGTCCGGTAGTTGTTGAGGTAATTCAATTCCACCTGACCGGAGGTTTCTCCTTTACGCGGGTGATATTTGTGGTTGTACAATCCTGTATTCTTGTACGGTGCTACCAGGTATGAGATATTCATCGCAGGATTGGCTTTCTTATACGCTTCAATATCCAGAATGGTAGCGGCTTTCCGGGTGTCACCAGCCTCATAGGCATTGGCCAGTTCCTGTGTGGGCAGGTTGATGCTCCAGCCCTGTCCATAGGGACTGTTACCGGCCAGGTTGCGGACTCCGCACATCTGCACGGCTAAATTTCCCTGACCGCGTCCGGGGTTCGACCAATCGTAAAACGGACTGGCATTGGAATACTGGATCTCAAATACTGATTCAGGTCCGTTTTCACCGGATTGCAGGAAGATATCTCCGAAATTGGATACCAGCTGAAAGGGTCCTTTGACAACATTTTCCAGCATGGCCGCTGCTGCATCAAATTTATTCTGATAGAGCAATACTTTACCCATCAGTGCCTGTGCGGCAAAACGGGTTGCTCTTCCCTTCTGGATATTCACCGGAGGCAAAATCCGGATGGCTTCGGTGAGATCTGCTTCAATTTGCTTGTAAACATCCGCTTTGGGTGAACGCGCAAATTTTCTGGAATCAGTTGCGCTCAGTCTTTTCTCTACAAAAAGAGGCACATCGCCAAACATGCGTACCAGTTCGAAATAATAATACGCGCGAAGGAAATATACTTCTCCATAAAGCGATTCTTTACCCGGGAAATCCAGCTTGGCTTTGTTCTCATGCAGGTAATTTGCCCTGTTGATTCCTTCGTAGCAGGAGCGCCAGGCCTCCGTAAAATAAAAGTTGTTCGGATTGATCTGGTAATCATCAATCTGCTGAAGTCCGATTACGTCTGTTGCGTTCTCGCCACCTGTCACGGAATTATCAGATGCTACATCTCCGATTACCGGATTCGCATACAGCCACTGAAGCGGTGAATATGTACCGATGACCATTTTATGGTAATCATCGGAAGATTTCAGGTAATCATCGGCCGTTATCTGAAAATCCTCTTTAGGATCGTAATCCACGAAGCTGGTGCAGGCACTGTTGAACAGTATTCCTGCAAGCCCTGCGAGTATAATGAATGATTTTTTCATGAATGATCTTTTTGCTGATTAGAAACTTAAATCCAGTCCGAATGCCCATGAACGTGCCTGCGGATAGGCTCCGCGATCAATGCCCGTATCGAAGATGCCGCCGGAAATCTCCGGATCAAACCCGGTGTATTTCGTGAATGTGAACAGGTTACGTGCCTGTGCATACATACGCATCCGGCTGATGCCCAGTTTTTTCAGACCAGCAGCAGGGAAGGTATATCCCAACTGAAGATTTTTGATTTTGATGAACGAACCGTCTTCCACATATCTGTCAGATACCCTTGTGTTGTTGTTGGCATCGATGAAAGAATATCTGGGCGTCTGCGCATCGTTGGTAGATCCTTCGCCTGTCCATCTGCCCAATACATTCCTGAATTTATTGGTCATGGCAAGGTTGCGCTCATAGGCACGATACACTTCATTCCCTACGGATGCATACACAAAGGAACTCAGATCAAATCCTTTGTAATCGAGGGAGAGCGACCATCCCAATGTGAAATCCGGGAAAGGATTGCCAAGATTGGTACGATCGTCCTGGTTGATTATACCATCCTTGTTGAGATCAACAAAACGGATATCCCCCGGCTGAGCGCCCGGCTGACTGGCATGACTTTTCACTTCGGCCTCATTCTGGAAGAGACCATTGGTGCGGAAACCGAAGAAATATCCAGGAGCAAATCCTTCTTCAAAACGGGTTACCGTCTGGAAGGGAATGCCATATCCGCCACCGGTGATCAGACCATTATTGGTTTCTGTAACCAGGTTGGTAGCCTTCGTAAAAGCAAAATTGGTATTGATCCTGAAATGCTTGCCCCACTGATCGGTATACCCCAGGTTCAAATCATATCCTGTTGTACGGGTGGTACCGATGTTAGCCATTGGCAGCGCCGCCGTTCCGAGATACAGGGAAAGCGTTGGGGTGAACAGCAGACCGCTGATGTCTTTCTGGAAATAATCTGCGGTTAAGGAGATTTTGTTCTTCCAGAAACGAAGGTCAAAACCGGCATTGAACTGCGCCTGGTTTTCCCATCTCAGATCATCGTTCCGGAAACTGGCGATGGTGGCACCTACAGACGTTGGTTCGTTTCCGAAGGTGTACCCTGCGTTTTGTCCGAGGTTATACGCATACAGCAATGTTGAAATACGCTGATACTGTGGATTCACATTTTCGTTACCGGTAACCCCGTAACTTCCGCGGATCTTTAACAGATCGATCCCTTTCATGCGGAAGAATTTTTCGTTCGATATAACCCAGCCGAGAGCACCGGAATAGAAATTCGCGAATTTCTGATTGGCGCCAAAAGCGAAAGATCCATCCCTGCGAAGCGTTCCTGAAACCAGGTAACGACCATCGTAATCATAATCGGCTCTTCCGAAATACGACAGGTTACGACGCTCATACTGGAAAGAACCCAGATCGATGCCGTTGTTTACGGCCAGACCCGTTGCGGCAGAAATATCTGCGAATGTCCAGGAATTGAACGGTACATCCTGGCGACTTCCGCTCAGGGAATTACCGGTCACTTTGGCCTGCGACATACCCGCTACGAGGTCCAGCACTCCGTTTTTACCGGTCTTCACTTTATAATTCATGAAGTTCTCCCAGGTGTAGTTGAAATAGTTGGTCTGTGCTTCATACACATTGTTGTGTGAACCCGGACGCGGTGTTCCGTTGGCGTAGAGGGTGGAGTTGATATGACTCTCTCCATAAAATACCAGTGGAGTAAAGCTTTTCACCGTCACATCCGCATTGGTATAGCCAAAACGGGACGTAAACGTTAGATCTTTTGCCAGATCGACCTGCATCTCCAGCTTACCATACAATTTCGCAGTATGTCCCTGGTTATAGGTATTTTCCAGTTGTGTGAGGGGATTCACGATCTCAGATAAAATCCGGCTGCTGGTGCTGTATTTTCCATAAACAGACGGATTGTCGTTCAGCACCGGAACTGTAGGATCAAAATTCAGTGCGTTGGCAATTACCGAGTTAATGGCATTTTCCGGAACGCCTGCATTGCGGATGCCGGTATAGGTAGTGTTGGAAAAGAGTTTGATGCGCTTCGACAGATCAAACCGGAGGTTTGCGGTGGCATTAACCCGGTCGAAATACGATTTATCTCCTCCCCCAACGATTCCATCCTGCGCTACGTATCCGCCGGAAAGGAAATAGCTCATTTTTTCGCTTCCGCCGCGTGCTGCTATGGTGTGCGACTGCATGGGCGCTTTCTTGAAGATCTGATCCTGCCAGTTGGTGCCTACACCCAGTCCGGAGAGATTTTCGAAAATGAGTTTTCCTCCGGATAGCGTGCTGCCTTCATTAAGCATCGCTGCGTATTCAGAAGCATTTAATACCCCGATCGTTTGCAACACTTCCTGAACCGCATAGTTGCCGTTGTAAGTGATCTGCGTGGGCTGATTTTTTCTGCCGGATTTTGTGGTTACCACAATGACTCCGTTTCCACCCTTTACTCCATAAATAGCAGTGGTCGCAGCATCTTTTAACACGTTGATGCTCTCGATATCCGCCGGGTTGATGCTGTTGAAATCATCCAGCGTCTGGATCGAACCATCTACCACCACTACCGGATCAGTACCAGTGTAAGAAGGGATACCGCGGATCAGAACCGTTGGTTTCACACCTGGCGAACCGGCAGAAACAACGGTAACCCCGGAAGCCCGACCCTGAAGCGCGTCTTCTGCCCGAACAGGTTTTAGTTTTTCAATTTCTTCTCCCTTTACGGCTGCAATGGCACCGGCAACCCGGGTGACACGCTGTTGTCCGTAACCAATAACCACTACCTCTTCCATTTTTTGTTCTGCGGCTGTCAAAACAACCAGCATGGGTTTGTTTTCAAATGGAAGTTGGAGGGATTGGAAACCTGAAGAACTGAAATTTAATGTAACGGAACCAGCTGGAACGACCAGGCGAAAGGCACCGGCTGCATCCGTTAACGTTCCTTTTGATGATCTGTTGACCACAACAGAAACACCCGAAAGAGGTCTGCCCTGTTCATCCTTTACCACTCCGGTAGCTTCCCGCTCCTGAGCAGAGAGGCTTACAGACAGCAGCAGAGACAAAAACAAGCTGAATAGTTTTCTCATGTGCAAGACTTTGGTTGATGAATTATTTACAACGGACGAAACTAATTATCGTTTGCTCCAGGAGGTAATTTTTACTACATCACGACTACTACATACTGTATTAACTAATTGATAATCAATAAAGTTAAACCTCATCAATACTACATCATTAAAAAATCACCAGGTAAACATATCAGGCATAAGCTGTATTTTCACTAAAAAGAGGCAAATTCCATCTTTACAGCATGAAAAAGTTTATTGGGCTTTTTTTGGGGCTTTTTGCCTGGCTTTGCTTGAGTGGACAAAATACCATTGGTATTCCGCGTATCCAGAATTTCAGTAAACTGGAGTACAAAGGAGGCTCGCAGGTATGGTCTATTACCCAGGATGCGCAGGGCAGGATGTATTTTGCCAATGATGAAGGCCTGTTAACGTATGATGGTACCTACTGGCGGATTCATCCGCTACCCAATAAAACCAATCTCCGATCTGTTGCCAT
>CANHUD010000088.1 GCA_947463665.1 Sphingobacteriales bacterium | reverse complement strand
TTTGTTCTATCCGTTCCTGAACCGTCTGATCCAGATTCAGATTTTCATGATTGATAAGATAGTGAATGGCTGCATATGGTGATAACGCCGGTATAATTTCTTGAACTTTCTCTGCCGGAGAAACAGCATTTTCTGCCAGTTCAATAAAAGAGGGATGTGGCTCATTCACCTCCGCACTTTTCTCCATCGTTTTTTTCAGCTCTTTTAATCCCTGATTTTTTCGTGGATTAATGGCTACTACCGGAATATTCAACTGTTTCGACAGTTCTTCAATATTGATTGACGTACCTTTTCGATCGAGTACATCCATCATGGTCAGTGCAATGATGACTGGTTTTTGAAGATCCGCTATCTGAGAAGCATACAATAGATTCCGCTGCAGGTTACTGGCATCAACAATGATTACGATGAGATCAATGGGTTCTTCCGGTTCCATTATTGCTTTATAGGATACCCATTCGTCTGCCCTGCGGGGGTAAAGACTGTAGGAGCCTGGAAGATCAATGATGGTTGCTTTTATCCCGTTAGACAGTAAACAATTACCGGTTTTTTTCTCAACTGTTACACCTGGAAAATTCCCAACTTTCTGATTCAGACCAGTCAGCGCATTAAAAAGGGAGGTTTTCCCACTGTTGGGATTTCCAAGTAGAGCGATATGTAACTGATTCTTCAAAATAAGTTGGTAAAATTAGGCAGCTATCGGGTTTTCTGTTTACGAAAGGGGAAAAATTATCGAATAACTGTTTTTTGCCTTTTTTTTCACGCTCTATGCCTCTCTGCTTGTGTACCTTTGATCAAATTGTTGCTATGAAAAGGCTGTTTCTTCTGGTTCTTCTCCCTTCCCTTGTTTATGGTCAAAATTGGAAAAAGCACCATAAAAAGGCAATTGTTTCTTTGCCAGCCCATGTTTCTTATCTGGCTTCGGATAAGCTTCAGGGCAGAAGGGCCGGATCTGAAGGAGAAAAACTGGCCGCAGCCTATATGGTTAATGCCTTCACTACCATGGGTATAAAGCCAGCCGGTACCGATGGATTTCTGCAGTCATTCCGGATAGACGATGGAAAAATGATATCACCTGCTTCCTTTTTTGAGGTGAATGGTAAGTCCCTCATACCCGGAACAGATTTTTTTCCCCTGGGGTATAGTCCGGATGCCAAACGAACAGAAGCTTTATCATCGGTTGCAGTTTCCGAGAAAGGTTTACCCTGGTTCATCGATTTGAATGAAGTGTATGAAATGAATCGGGATAACCCGCATTTTGATGTAGATGCATGGATACGTACTACCGCCTCAACTGCCGCTTCTAAAGGTTCCACCACCCTTTTCCTATATGACCTTTCTACCCGCGAAGAAATGGTTTATAATGGAAAGGACAAATCGAGCCGTACAGAAATACCCGTTGTTTATATTCGACGCGCTGCTTTTAATCGTGTTTTCCCCGATAAACAGTCCACGTATGATTACACTTTCCGCATCGAAACTACTCCTGCTTATCGTACCGGTAATAACGTGATAGCTTATATCGATAACAAGGCTTCTACTACCGTTGTGATCGGTGCACATTATGACCATCTTGGATTTGGAGAGGATGGTAATTCAATGTTACGGACAGGTGAGCGGCTGATTCATAATGGTGCCGATGATAATGCCAGTGGAACTGCAGGTTTACTCGTTCTGGCTGATCTTATCCGAAAAGAAAAGCTGAAGCAGCACAATTATCTTTTCATTGCTTTTTCTGCGGAAGAATTGGGTTTATATGGATCAAAATATTTTGTAGAAAATCCAACGATAGATCTTGGTTCCGTAAATTTTATGATCAATATGGATATGATTGGTCGTTTAAACGATAGTACCCGAAGCTTAACCATTGGTGGTTTCGGTACTTCACCAGTCTGGTCGAAAGTTTTAACGAACGGTATTCGGACACCCCTTTCTTTTAAAATTGATTCAAGTGGTACAGGTCCAAGCGACCATACTTCCTTTTATAGAAAAGATATACCGGTACTTTTCTTTTTCACCGGAATTCATTCCGATTATCATAAACCCACCGATGATTGGGAGAAGATTAATTATGAAGGTCAATGGGAAATTTTGAAACTAATCTACCAGGTTCTTCGTCACCCTGACACAAAGAATAAATTACCTTTTACAAAAACAAGGGAGCAGGCCATGCGATCTTCTGCAAGGTTTTCAGTGTCTCTGGGTATTATGCCAGATTATACCTATAGCGGAAACGGTGTAAAGGTTGATGGTGTAAGTGAAGGAAAACCTGCTCAGGCAGCTGGTATCAAAGTCGGTGATATTCTGGTTGATCTGAATGGTACCTCAGTAAGTTCTGTAGAAACCTATATGCAGGCTCTCAGTAAATTTAAAAAGGGAGAAACTGTTTCTGTTACGATTCGAAGAGGCGGTGAAGATATCCGGTTCACTATAACTTTTTAAGCGTGAAATTCAGATTTGATAACGATAGCATCGCGAATGATTTCTTTCAGGATGTCCGGCTGATCGGTATAATATCTTCTCAGCAGGATTACCAGTTCTGCTGGCAGGTGCAGCAGTTCTTACAGATTGATTTTCGTGTCAATCATGAACTGGAAGTTTGTCTGGCACGAAAAGGAAGAAATTATTATTTCTCCGTTTACCAGTTTAATGAACCCTTGGGCTCACTTGTTCATTACCTTTATAATAATCAGTATGATGGAGAATATCTGTTGCCGGAATTCCGCCATTTTGATTTTATATGGTTATTGAAAGGCGATGTTGTTAAGGATCAATTTGTAACGGAATTGGTCAGGGGAATAAAAACACTGCACCAGGTTCAGCTGGTATCTGAAATAGGATCAGATAAAGTAAAACACAAAAGTCATCTTGTTTTTTAAATGTACAACAATATGTGGGTAGAAAAAGAAAACTGTTTGCACAGACAATTCATCTTTGAAGATTTTTCAGCCGCCTTTGGGTTTATGGTTCGTGTTGCGATCGCTGCAGAGAAAAGCAATCATCATCCATTATGGACAAATGTTTACAATAAAGTAGATATTTGGTTATCTACCCATGATGCAGGAAATATAGTAACTGAAAAAGATCGAAAGCTTGCTGCAGATATTGATGCAATTTTTAAGGGTTAACCCTTACAATATATTCTTTTTTAGCAACGATTTTTCCGATTGGTGTAGCGAATGATTCTATTCCATATTTTCTGAAAATCTCTCTCAATGTTTCAACACCTTCTGGTTTGATAGCAATGAGCAATCCTCCGCTTGTCTGAGGATCTGCAAGTATTGCCTTGGTTATTTGTTGATCAGTTTCGAATAGACATTTATGACCATAACCTGTGAAGTTACGGTTGGTTCCACCTGGAACAGATTCTAGTTTTATATACTCTTCAAGATCTGTTGTAATCTTCGGTATTGCCGACAGCGATAGTTCAGCTGATAAACCACTTCCCTCAGCCATTTCAATGAGATGTCCTAATACTCCGAATCCAGTAACATCTGTCATTGCATGAACGGCCTCCACTTTACCCAGCTCTTCTCCAATTTTGTTCAATTGCATCATTTGTGCTGCAGCCACACCTTCATGCTCTTTTTTCAGTAACCCTTTTTTCTCTGCGGTTGTAAGGATTCCTACTCCAATTTTTTTTGTAAGAAAAAGGATGTCTCCCTCTTTTGCTGTATTGTTCTGCTTGATATTCGATTTATCGACCAGTCCATTGACTGCCAGTCCAAAGATAGGTTCAGGCGAGTCAATGCTGTGACCTCCTGCTAGTGGAATGCCGGCTTCAAGGCAAATACTTCTGCCCCCCTCTATAACCTTTGAAGCTACATCCGGAGGAAGCGTGTTAACGGGCCATCCGAGAATAGCTATCGCCAGAATGGGTTTCCCTCCCATTGCATATACATCACTAATGGCATTTGCCGCTGCGATTTTTCCGAATGCATAAGGATCATCTACAATGGGCATGAAGAAATCGGTTGTAGATATCAGGCACTGACCATTACCCAGATCATAAACAGCCGCATCATCTTTACTATGATTGCCAACCAGTAATTTATCATTGTCTGGCATGGTAAAACTAGTGTCAAGGATCTTTTCCAGGAGTTGTGGTGATATTTTACAACCACATCCCGCTCCATGTGAATATTGCGTGAGTCTGATCGATTCCTTACTTTCCATACAAATCTTTAGCGGTGTTCAGAATTAATCTGCCAATTTCTTTATGTTCAGAAATTTCGGGTTTAACATAAAGGGTTACTGGTTTTGGATCTGGTCTGTTCAACAGAGCCTTATGATACAGCTTATCATAATAGGTTAGTAGAATCCGAAAACATTCTTTTGTATTGTCTTCTGTCAGATAATTGAGTGCTGTTTTGGTCTCCAGGCCACCCAATCTTTTTTTTATTCTCACAATCGCTGCTGCCAGGTCTCCCTTATTCAGTTTGCCGTAGGTTTGCTGAATATGTTCCAGTCTCTTTTCAAAATCTATATCTACGAATACTACAGTTTTTTTTCGAATTATTTCCCACATCTGTGCAGGAATATTCAGTGTGCCAATTCTCTGGCTTTCATCTTCCAGCCAGATTGGTTTATTTTTCTTATCTGATTCTTTTAATGCCAGTGCCAGTATGTTTTCAAACATTTCCTGTGAAGGTTGTGCGGGTTGTCCGATTGCACCAAAAGCAGATCCTTTATGATGTGCAATGCCTTCCAGGTCTATAACTTCGGCCTTCTGTTTTTTAATTGATTGAAGAATTTCTGTTTTTGCAGACCCTGTATAACCTCCAAGGATAGTATAGGGTCTGTCTTCACCCAGAATGGTTATTACCTTATTCCGGAAAGATTTATATCCCCCTATTATTGTATATACCTTAAATCCGTAAACATCCAGAAGCCATGCTACAGCTGCACTTCTCATTCCACCACGCCAGCAGTGTACGATTACTTCTTTAGTAGATTTTTCTGACTGCAGCCTTTCTACCTGTTCAACTATTCTGCGCATTTTCGGCCCAAAAAAATCGAGTCCGTATTTAATAGCGGCTTCCCTGGATACCTGTTTATAGGCTGTTCCTACAATTGCCCGCTCTTCATCAGAAAAGAGTGGAATGGAAATAGCTGTTGGTATATGTGCATGATGATATTCTTTAGGACTTCTCACATCAATAACCAGCAAGTTGGTTAATTCAAAAAATCTGTCAATATCAATGGGAAGAACGGGCATAAGGTCCGCAGCGTCAGTTATTCATGGATGTCAGGAATTCGACATTATCTTTTGTGCCCTTCATGTGCTTCAATAGGACTTGCATCGCTTCTTCTGCATTCATATCCGACATATGATTTCTAAGTACCCACATACGCTGAAGGGTTTCCTTGTCTAACAGAAGATCTTCTCTGCGTGTTGAAGAGCTTGGAAGATCAATGGCCGGGAATATTCGCTTATTAGCCAGTCTTCTATCCAGCTGAAGTTCCATATTACCGGTTCCTTTGAATTCTTCAAAGATTACTTCGTCCATTTTACTTCCTGTATCAATGAGTGCGGTAGCGATGATGGTAAGCGATCCGCCATTTTCAATTTTTCTGGCTGCACCAAAGAATTGCTTCGGTTTTTGCATGGCATTTGCTTCAACACCGCCTGACAGTACTTTACCTGAGGCAGGTGCTACCGTATTGTGTGCTCTCGCCAGACGGGTGATAGAATCCAGGAGTATTACAACGTCGTGGCCACACTCAACCAGTCTTTTAGCCTTCTGCAGAGCGATACTGGATACTTTTACATGTTTTTCTGCGGGTTCATCGAAGGTAGAAGCAATTACCTCGGCGTTTACACTTCTTTCCATATCGGTTACTTCCTCCGGTCTCTCGTCAATCAGCACAACCATCAGGTAACATTCGGGGTGATTGGTTGCAATGGCGTTTGCCACTTCTTTCAACAGAACGGTTTTACCCACTTTTGGCTGGGCAACTATAAGCCCGCGCTGGCCCTTCCCGATTGGCGAGAAAAGGTCCATGAGTCGGGTTGAGTAGATATTGGGACTTGTAGCGAGTCTTAGTCTTTCGTAAGGAAACAATGGAGTAAGGTAGTCGAATGGAACCCGGTCACGCACTTCTTCCGGTGTTCTTCCATTGATCGTTTCTACTTTCAGCAGTGCGAAGTATTTTTCTCCTTCTTTTGGTGGTCGGACGGTCCCACAAACCGTATCTCCGGTTTTTAATCCGAACAACTTTATTTGAGAAGGGGAGACATATACATCATCGGGTGAGGAGAGATAATTGTAATCAGCACTTCTTAAAAAGCCGTAGCCGTCAGGCATCATTTCCAATACACCCTCGCCTGGAATGATTCCATCGAATTCTACATTAAAAACTTCCTGTTGTGGTTGTGTTTGTCTTTTCAGTATCAGTGTTTTCTGAACTGGAACAGCCGCCTCTTCCTGTTGAGGCTGATTTTCTGTGGATTCGGTCATTGATACAGATGCGGGTACATCTATATCTGCCTGGGTATCGTTGTCTATCAGACCGGGAATTTCTGCTGCTTTAGAAGCATCTGTCTGTTTCTTACCGGGTTTTCTTCCTCGTTGTTGTTTTTCCGGAATAGGTTTTGTTTCGGCAGTTGATTTTTTTTCAATCACCTTTGGTATTGCTGTTTCTTCAGATTCAACAATAGCTTCTTCGGTAGAGTTGGAAGTAGTGGTTTTTACGATCCTTCTGCGTTTACCCTTTTCTTCTTTTTGCTGAGTTGATGATTCACTCGTCATAACAGCCTGTTTATCCAGAATCTTGTAAACAAGCTCCTGTTTGCTCATTTTCTTTGCACCGGTAATGTTCAGCTGTTCTGCAATATCGAGTAATTCAGGAACGAGCATGTCGTTCAGTTGTAGGATGTCGTACATAAGAATAGATAATAATAGATAGTGAGAAGCAGTGATTGGATTTTAAACCAAAAAAGAAAGTAGTTGAACGTTGATGAAATTTGGGAGCTGTAAAATCGCTTCAGGGATAATGTTGGTACGTTTGCGATAACGCTGCAATGTTACTTAGATTTTATCAATGAGCCAAATAATTTGGACGAATTGCCTTTGAATCTAAGCAAAAAAGCGGTTTTGCATAGTATCTTTGTTTTATGTTCAATACACGAGTAAAGATCAGACAGCTATTAGAGTCTGCCCCAATGGGGGAAGAAGTAACTGTAATGGGTTGGGTACGGACTTTTCGTAACAACCAGTTTATTGCATTGAACGATGGTTCTACCAATTCTAATTTACAGGTAGTTGCCTCCCTGGGACAATTTGACGATGCTCTGTTAAAGAGAATCTCCACCAGTTCATCGCTCAAGGTGAAGGGATTGGTGGTTGCTTCTGTGGGAAAGGGGCAGCAACTGGAGTTAATGGCTCAAACCATTGAAATTTTGGGAGATGCGGATCCTGAGCGTTATCCGTTACAGCCAAAGAAACACAGTCTTGAATTTTTACGGGAGATTGCTCATTTACGCTTTCGCACGAACACGTTTGCATCTGTATTCCGTATCAGACACTCGCTGGCTTTTGCGGTTCATCAGTTTTTTAATGACAGAGGCTTCATTTATCTCCATACGCCTATTATTACAGGTTCTGATGCAGAGGGCGCCGGTGAGATGTTCAGGGTTACCACTCTGCCCTTACAGAACGCTCCTACGAAGGAGGATGGCAGTATAGATTTCAGGGAAGATTTTTTTGGTAAGAGTACGAATCTGACCGTAAGCGGCCAGTTAGAAGGGGAGTTGGGTGCCACTGCTTTTGGTGATATTTATACCTTTGGCCCCACATTCAGAGCAGAAAATTCGAATACGTCCAGGCATCTGGCTGAGTTTTGGATGATTGAACCGGAGATGGCCTTTTATGATATTGAGGACAATATGAATCTGGCGGAAAGTTTCATCAAGTATCTTATTTCATATGTGATGAAACAGAATCCCGAAGAGCTCGCTTTTTTGGATGCCCGTCTGACGGAAGAGGAGAAATCGTTACCGCAGGACAAGCGGAGTGAAATGAGTTTACTCGAGAAGCTGGAGTTTGTTTTGAACAATGATTTTGAACGCATCACTTATACGGAGGCTATTGACATTTTACTGGCATCACCGGCGTATAAGAAAAAGAAATTTCAGTATGATGTAAGCTGGGGTATCGACATGCAGAGTGAGCATGAGCGGTATCTCGTAGAAAAACATTTTCGCAAACCGGTTATCGTTCGCAATTATCCAAAGCACATAAAGGCGTTTTATATGCGCCAGAATGATGACGGAAAAACGGTTGCAGCTATGGATATACTGGCACCCGGCATTGGTGAAATTGTTGGGGGATCGCAGCGCGAGGAGCGCCTTGATCTTCTAATGTCGAGAATGGAGGAAATGCATATACCTGCCGAGGAACTCTCGTGGTATCTGGATACTCGTCGTTATGGTACGGTACCGCATAGTGGCTTTGGACTTGGATTTGAGCGGATGGTCCAGTTCGTGACCGGAATGGGCAATATCCGGGACGTAATTCCTTTTCCAAGAACCCCTAAG
>CANHUD010000087.1 GCA_947463665.1 Sphingobacteriales bacterium | reverse complement strand
GAAGGCGTGTACTGCCTTTGCATTTTTTCCCCGGATGTCCTGCTCCAGTACCTGCCCGTGGAATAGTACATTGTCGGCCAGGATCAGACCTCCGGGTTTTACATCCCCGATCACCGCATTCAGATACGAGATATAATTGACCTTATCTGCATCGATGAACACCATATCCCAGGGCAAATGTAAGCTTTCCAGCAACTCGGGTGCCGATCCCGTGTGGACGGTGATCTGCTCCGCGAAGCGGCTCCGCCGGATAAAGTTCCGGGCGATGTCGGCATCCCGTTCCCGAATTTCCAGGGTATGGAGTTCTCCATCCTCCGTTAACCCTTCTGCGAGGCAGAGGGCGCTGTAACCGGTAAGGGTCCCGATTTCCAGGATGTACCGCGGTTTCAGCAACCTGGAAAGCATGGCCAGCAGGCGTCCCTGAAGGCGGCCACTGAGCATATGCGGTTCCGGGTGGTAGGTCCTGGTATGGGCATCCAATTCTGCCAGCAACGGGTCTTCCGCATCGGTGAAGCGTTCTGCATACTGGTTGGCCAGGTCATTGATCCATTCCACGTTGCAAAGATAACGCATTAACCTTCGCGGGAAGCGGACGGCTTTGAGATGAGCCAGAGCCCGGCGAAGGTGATGGCACCATTGATGAGCAGCAGTTCCAGACCGATCCGGAAATTCCCGAATAATACCTGCTGATTGGCATCGATCAGGTAGCAGATGGCGGGGGAGAGTACGGTGATGTAAGGTACGATCGGATCGTTCACCGATCTTTTGGTCAGAATCCCAAAGGCGAACAGTCCGAGCAGCGGACCGTACGTGTAACCAGCCACTTTCAGGATAACTCCGATCATACTGGGATCGTTGACCTTATAAAAGACCATTACGAACAGCAGAAATACGCCTGCGAAGGCGATGTGTACCCGCTGCCGCCATTTCTTTTTGGTGACATCGTCCAGATCTGTCCGGCGTTGCAGGCCCAGCAGGTCGATGCAAAAGGAGGCTGTCAGTGCGGTGATGGCGCCATCGGCACTGGGAAAGAGGGCGGAGATCAGTGCGAGGATGAAGATGACGGAAATGATCGGCGGCATGTGTTCAAGGGCCACGGTTGGGAAAAGTTTATCGCCTGTAGCAGGGATTCCCTGGGTTTCGGCATAGAGGTACAGCAGGCCGCCGAGAAACAGAAACAGCAGATTTACCACCAGCAGGATGATGGAGAACACCATCATATTTTTCTGTGAATCGCCGAGTGTGCGGACGCTTATATTTTTCTGCATCATTTCCTGGTCCATGCCCGTCATGGTGATGGTGATGAACGCACCGGCTATGATCTGTTTGAGGAAGAAGGTTTTCGAGGTCGGGTCGAACACAAAGAGGCGGGTGTAGTCTTTGTCATCCATCGCCCGAAGGGCGCCCCCCAGATCGGTACCCAGGAGATGTAGGATGTAGAAAACACATACAACCAGGCCGATCAGCATACCGGTCGTCTGGAGCATATCCGTCCACACGATGGTTTTTACACCGCCTTCATAGGTATAAACGAGGATCATGAACAGGATGATCAGCGTGGTGAGCCAGAAGGGCACGCCAAAAGAGGTGAGGATGGCATCCTGCAATATTTTCACCACCAGGTAGAGGCGGGCGGTAGCGCCGAGGGTTCGGGAGAGGATGAAGAAGGATGCGCCGGTTTTATAGGAGCGGACACCCAGCCGGTTGCTGAGGTAGTTGTAGATCGATGTGAGGTTGAGGCGGTAGTAGAGCGGCAGCAGTACCAGGGCGGTGATGACATAACCGATGAGGTAGCCGATCACGATCTGGAAATAGGTGAAGCCGTCGAGGCCAACGGCGCCGGGAACGCTTACGAACGTAACGCCGGAGAGGGAGGTGCCGATCATTCCGAAAGCCACCACCATCCAGTTGGAGCTTTTGTTTCCGATGAAGAATGATTCGTTGTTGGAGTTTCGGGAGGTGAACCAGGCCACGCCCAGCAGCAGCAGGAAGTAACCGATTACGAACGAGAACAGCATCGCAGGTGACATACCGGAAATTTCCGCTAAAATAGGCTCTTTAACGGAAGGACGGGCAAAGCGATTGCCGGTTATTTCCCAGATTCAGGTAATTTCCTTTGTGCTGGAGGTAGAATTCGGATGCACCGGTGACGCCATTGAAATTGCGGATAGACGATTGGGTGGCATCGTAGGCGAACATAAAGGTAAAATTGCGCCACTGGTAGCCGATCATCGGGATCACCGCATCTCCGGCCCGGTAGTACAGTCCGCCGATCAGTTGCTGATCGCCATCTCCTGATACATTAAAATTGGCGTGAAGGCCGGCCATGGCATTGGTAGCCTTCGTTTGCATGCTGAAATAGGCGGATGGGGTGATGATCCACTGTTCGTTCAGTTTGATCACCGCATCCAGGAACGCGATGTAGCGGGGAGCCAGACGGTTATCATAATCGGGTGTTGCCCGGAAAAACGTTTCTCTTGGTCTGTTCACATGATGGACCGATGCACCTCCGTGCACGTAGAGATCATCTGTAGGGAACCAGGCATAGTTGAGCCCAACCTGCATATCCGGATACGAAACAGTATTGCTGTTGAAGGTTTCTCCTGAGGGCGTATTCACATCAAAGAATTTGCCGTTCCACTGGTTATCAAACGTAAGACTGGCCGGATTGATCCGTTTGGCGGAGAAACCCACATTGAAACCGGCACTGAGCAGGCCGGTATTGCCGAGCATCTGGTGATAAGCAGCCGATCCATATAATTTGGTAGAGGTCAGTGCCCCCGTACCGGCGCGGTCCTGCAGGATTACCCCTCCAAGGCCTACCCATCCGCTTTCCAGCCGGTCGCGGAACAACTGGGCGTCTCCATACATACTGATGGTAGTGTACGGAACGGGGATCTGCGCCCACTGGCTTCTGTAATGTGCACCCAGGCGGAAGTCACTATCGGGGATAAATCCGGTATTCGCGGGATTGGTGGTCAGCGGCGAATTAAAAAACTGGGAGAAATGCAAATCCTGCCCCCGGGCTGTTCCCATGAACAGCGTGGCCACTATGAAAGAATATATCCAGCCTGCATTTATCCTCATGCTTATCTCAATAAAGTGATGTCTCCTTTTTTCTGGATGGAATTTCCATCCGTGAACCGTACGTCGAGCACATAGGCATATACATCCATCGGCTGCAGGATGCCCTTGAATTTTCCATCCCAGCCGATACTCTGGCTGGTAGATTGGAATACCAGCAGGCCCTGGCGGTTGAAGATTCTAAAGTTCATCTGTTCTACACCAAAACCACGAACGAATACATTATCATTGATACCGTCACCATTCGGAGAGAAGGCATTGGGCACATCAACGATGGAAAGTACGATGGCTTCTATGGGTGAACAGACCGTATCGGTACAACCGAACTGGTTGGCCGCTTCCAGACAGGTCTGGAAATTACCGGACCGGCGAAACTGGTGAAGCGGATCTGCCAGAACAGAGGTGTCGCCGTCTCCAAAATCCCACCGATAGCGAACCGCTCCCGTAGAACGATTGGTAAACTGGGTGGGCGTATTTTCCTGGGGTGGGTTGGGTCTGAATGTAAAATTGGCCACCGGATTGGGATGAACGGTGATCTGTATGGTTGTGGTATCGCGCTGGTTACAGGTGTTGAGATCGATAGCAATCAGCCGTACGGTGTAGACTCCCGGCGTACTGTATGTTTTGGGTGGAGGTGTGGGGCCGATGAAGGTGGAGCCATCACCAAAATCCCATTCAAAGATTTCTCCGGCCAGTGACGTATTATTAAAAACGGCTCTGTAGGGAACACAACCGGTGGAGGCCGTCTGGAAACGGGCATTCACATTGGGTGCTACCCGAACAGTGCGGGTCAGGGAATCCGGATGATTACAATAGTTGGTATCGTTCAGCACCAGTCTTACGTTGTACGTGCCCGGCGAGGCATAGCGGTGATTGACACTTCCGCTGCCGGCCGTGATCCGGGGGCTGTTATCGCCAAAATCCCAGATAAAAGAACCCGGTACAAATGGCTTGCCTGCAGGTGGAACGGAAAGATTATCGAACCGGTAGTTCAGGCTTTCACAGGGAGGGAGTTTCAATTCGGTGAAGTTCAGATTTGCTTTGTCGTTTCTGACGGAAATGAACTTGTAGGCCGTATCTCTTGGAATGCATTTTGAATTATCGACCGCGATCAGCCGAACCCGGTATGTTCCCGGGTTAATATAGGTATGAGAAACAGATGGATCCGTGGTGGTTACATCCGGACTTCCATCACCAAAATTCCAGATAAAACTTTGTGCGGCACCGATGGTATCGGTAAAATCCACTTTAAGAGGGGCGCAGCCGGAGGAATCCCGTTCTACTCCGTTGATGGAAGACTGAACAGAGGCCAGGACTCCCTGGTAGTCAAACAGGATTTTCACTGCAGCGAGGTTACAGTCGCCTCCGCTACCTGTTCCCAGTGCACCGTTCCGCGGTGCCACCACACCTGGTGTAACCGGCATTTGCTGGGTGATGGGCGATTGGGCGCAGGCATTGTTACCCAGGCAATTGGCACAGATGGCCATATAGATGGCCCCACGGCGATCAAACCGGCTGGTTCCGCCGTCCACATGGTCTCCTTCTCCGCCTGTTTGCCCCCAGAAGCTTGCGTAAAACCGGCTATTGGCATCTTTTTCCAGCACGAAAAAATAGAAATCACGTCCATCGGTTGTACTCTTGATAGCATCCGGTGTGGTGGGCATATCCATGGTGCCGGATGTTTTGTTATCGAAACAACTGCTCGTGTTACAGGGATTTAATTTTCCACCCCATCCGGAGATGTATACATTTTCGCACTTATCAACCAGAAAAGCCACCGGAGAGATATTGGGGAGCGCAGAAGCTGCTCCAAAAACGGTTGAATAGACAAACCCGTTCAGGTCGCGCTGAACTTTTGAAATGAACTGTTTGGAGCCGGCATCGGAATATTTAGCATTCTGTACAGGCCAGTTTCCCAGTGTTATTCCCATGATGTAGGGGAAACCGATGGCATCGAACTGGATGCCGTAAATAATATCCAGCGATCCTGTTCCGAAATATTTGGAGTCGCGGTGGGTGAGGCCATTATTGGAGATCACCGCAATATAACCGTCGATCGCGCCATTGTAAAGATTGGATGCCTTTGGAAAATTCTGGCTGGCGGTTGCTCCGGCCATGTATACATCGTTGGTAATGGGATCCAGCGCCAGTACAAACCCTGCATCGTCTTCACTGCCTCCGAGATAGGTACTGAAAAGAATATTGTTCACATTGGGAGTGATCTTGATCAATACTGCATCCTGCTTACCTCCCAGACGGTTCTGCACTGCGTTGAGTGTTGGGAAATTGCTGGACTGGGTGCTGGCGGCCACATAAATATTGTTGGCGGCGTCCAGAATTACTTCGCTCCGGGCATTATCTCCGTAATTGTAGAGCAGGGAACCACAGTTTGGCTGACCGGATGCATCCATATTGGCACCATCGTCTTCACTGCCTCCGATTTTGAGCGATCCGATCAGTGCTGTACCAGCGGCATTCAGTTTAACCACTATGATATCCGATCTGCCCTGGTTATTGCCGAAAGAGAAAGTAGTAGGGAAATTGGAAGAGGTCGTTCTGCCAAGGATAACGAGGTTGCCTGCAGGATCTGCGAACATACTGTGCGGATATTCATCCTGGCTGCCTCCCAGATAGGTGGAAAACAGGCGTTGAGTGCCATTTGTACTGAAACGAGTGATCGCCATATCAACACCAAGGGATTGACCGCCTCCCTGAAAAGTGGTCTGAAAGGCTCCGGTCGTAACCGGATAACCGCCCCCATTGAAAACGACTCCTCCGGCATAGAGACTACCATCGTTACCCGGTGTGGCAGTGAAGCCCCAGTTGCCGGATCGGCTGCCGGTATATGTGGAGAAGATCAGGGTAGGATCAATGACCAGTTCGGCGGTGCGATCGTATCCTGAAACACGAAAGGAAACATCGTTGCCATTCACCACGAAACTACAGGGAACTTCTTTTTTCTGCCCGCCGGTTATCTGGTAAGCGTAGGGTTTGAGTTCTCTGACTTCCCCTACAGACGTAGTAACAACAAGATCTCCTTTTTTGACCTGTATCCGCGAAGCACCTTCGTAGCGGAGACGGATCTGGTTCAGATCCGAACCGGGTGCCACCAGCAAATCGTATTTCAGCACCCCTCCGTCGGAATAGTATTTTACATCCACACCCTTGTACATGTTCCGGAAGCGAAGGGAGGTGAACGTACGAACATTCGATCTCCAGCGGGAGGAGTCGTTCCCGAGAAAATAATTATCATAGCCTTCGCGTGGCGATTCCGGCTGAATAGTGGGCTGTGAGGAACCGGCAAACTGAACTTTCAGCGCATGAGAACGTACGTTTATGGGTCCGTTATCGGAAACAGACCGGTAGGGCCGGTTATCTGCAGGCTTATCATGAGCCTCGGTTGCGCCGTGACCATGAAATCGTTCAGATAGTTTTTTAAAATCTTCCGGATGATGCTGCAGGATGGTAAAGCCTTTTGTTTCGATGAACAGCGCACCATTTCCGGATTCAGACCGAAAGCGGAAATCGCCTTCCCATTGTCCTTTATTCTCCACAAAATCGATGGGAAAATAGGCCTGCGCATGGCCTTTGTAACCAACGCCCGTAAAGAGCAGCAGGGTAATGAAAAGAAATGTAAGCGCTTTTTTCATGTAGCATTAAAAGTACAAGTAATAACGTATACGATGTGTTAATTGTATGCCTGTTTGAGAAATAGCTGGGTTTTAATTTGTATGGTCCGATGAGCACCATCAGCTATCGATCAGGATATTTTACTCCAGACTGTTTTTCCCTGTTGCAATTGGAGAAAGATTTTCAGGCGACTGTTCTTCTCCAGCGTCAGATCGGGATCATCGTCTAACAAGGCTATAGCCAGCTCCCGCGATTGTTCCAGTAATTCCCGGTCGTCTACGATGCTGGCAATTTTAAAATTCATCATCCCGCTCTGCCTGGTTCCTTCTATATCGCCCGGTCCGCGGATCTCCAGATCTTTTTCTGCAATTTTGAATCCGTCGTTTGTGCTGCACATAACAGCGAGCCGTTCTCTGGCTTCTTTCGAGAGGTTATCACCGGTGATGAGAATGCAATAGCTCTGTTCAGCGCCGCGCCCTACCCTTCCGCGGAGCTGGTGCAGCTGACTCAGGCCAAATTTTTCTGCACTTTCGATCACCATTACGGATGCATTGGGCACATTCACTCCCACTTCAATAACGGTAGTAGAGACCATGATCTGGGTATCGTTTTCCACAAAACGTTTCATGTTGGTCTCCTTCTGGTCATTGGGCATTTTCCCATGCACCATGCTGATGTACGTGCGGGGTTCCGGGAAATAGGCCTTCACATTTTCATAGCCCTTCATCAGGTTCTCGTAATTGAGTTTTTCACTTTCCTCGATAAGCGGGAAGATCACATAGGCCTGACGGCCTTTGTCGAGTTCCGTCCGGATGAAATCCATGACCTGTGAACGGGCATATTCATATCGATGTACCGTGCGGATGGGCTGGCGGCCAGGGGGCAGTTCATCCATCACGCTGTAATCCAGATCGCCATAGGCCGTCATGGCCAGGGTACGCGGGATCGGTGTGGCGGTCATCACCAGCACATGCGGCGGAATCACAGCTTTTTCCCAGAGCCTTGCCCGCTGGGCCACCCCAAACCGGTGCTGCTCATCCACGATGGCGAGCCCGAGATTTTTAAACTGTACATCCTTTTCGATCAGCGCATGCGTGCCGATCAGTATGTCGACCTCCCCTGCAGCCGTCTGCTCGAGGATTCTCCGGCGCTCCTTTGTTTTAACCGATCCGGTTAGCACTTCCACTTTAAGGGGCATTTGGCTGAGCAGGGCACTGATACCGGTAAAATGTTGTTGCGACAGGATTTCGGTAGGTGCCATGAGGCAGCTCTGGTAGCCGTTTCCGGAGGCCATGAGCATGGTCATGAGGGCCACGATGGTTTTTCCGCTGCCCACATCTCCCTGCAGGAGTCGGTTCATCTGGCGGCCGGTTGCGGTATCCTGGCGAATTTCTTTGAGTACGCGCTTTTGTGCACCGGTTAGGGTGAAGGGCAGGTGCTGTTCGTAGAACGTATGGAAATGTTCTCCCACTTTGGGAAACACGATACCCTGTGCAAAACGATGGCGGGAGGCCCGGATCATACCGAGTCTGACCTGTGCCACAAAAAACTCCTCAAATTTCAGTCGCCGCTGCGCCTTTTCAAACGTTTCTTTATTTTCCGGAAAATGAATATGCCGGAAGGCATCCCATCTCGGCATCAGATTTAATTGCCGGATCACTTCTTCCGGCAGGTTTTCAGGTATATCCTTTTCGGATAGTACAGAAAAAAGGGCGAAGGTCAGTTTGCCGATCTGCCGGCCGTTGAGGCTTCGGGCTTTTAGTTTTTCAGTAGTGGGATAGATCGGTTCGAGGAACGCTTTTCCGCCTGCTTTTTCAGGTGCAAACAATTCGATTTCCGGGTG
>CANHUD010000086.1 GCA_947463665.1 Sphingobacteriales bacterium | reverse complement strand
TTCACTCCTACGTTTTCACCGGTAGTGGACCCGGCTTCCATACCCAGACTATACGGCACCTTTGCTTTTGCCATTACATCTCCCAACTCGGTAGCATCTATGGTGATGCGGGCTTCGATCCGCTCAGAAGCCTCGCTGTTCAGTGAGCGGATCACCGCTCCTTTCACAACGGATCCGCTGCGCACTACCTGATGTAGCCGATACCCATGCAACACGGTAAGGGCCGGTTCATTGGCTGCCATCCGCTTCAGAATACTATCTGCCACATGCGGCTCAAACTGGGTATTACTAACCCAACCGGTGGCTACCTTGTCGGGTCCGCCGTAATACTTATAGATCGCCGAACGAAACTCACCCCAGATGCCGGAGGGCAGCTGGTGATTGCCGTCGATCGCGGATACGCCCGCAGCAGAGAGCATACCGCCCAGCCAGGGTCCTTCTTCCACGAGGATGGTCTTAGCCCCCATACGGGCCGATTGAATGGCAGCGGCTGTTCCGCCGATACCGCCCCCGATCACGAGTACATCGGTCTGCCGGATCTGCGCCTGTGCAGCCATACTCAGCAGGCACAAACCTGCGAACACATATCGTATCCGTTTCATTATTTCGATTTATCGTTTTTTAATCATCAGAACTGTAGGTACGGCCCGTTCTCCGGTAGATACCGAACGCACGGTGGACGTACCATTGATAATGAGCGCCGATGAGCCTCCTCCATCCAGGTTCATCGCATGGCTGCAGCCAAGATCTTTCAGCATGGTAGCCAATTCCTGCAGGTTCAGACCGGCATAACCGGAAATGATATTATCACCCTGAATCGCCAGTAATAAAATCACGCCTTTATCTGTGTATCCCATGGCGGAACGCGGACGGGAACTGGTATTGTTAATGTCGATCAGCTCTTCCGTATCGGTGATGCGGATCTGGTTGTTGTAGAGCAGCATAGGCGAACCGCCGATGGCACTGCTCACATTCCACAGGGAGCCGCCGGCAGGAAAAGAAGAAGTCGGCTGAGGCTGCGGGGTCGCTGCCGTGGTATTTGGACTCGGATTGGGATAGGCAATAAGCGAATCCAGATTGGTTCCGATACTGTATACCCAGGCTACAGAAGGTACCCCCGCCGCATTTACACCAAAGGCAGCACGGGTGGGATAATAAGGGGTCGATGTCCCGTTGAAGGTTCGGTTCACTGCCCGGATATTCGCCACCTGTGTAGTGTTGTTCACACGCACCAGGCTATAACTCTGGTTGCCACCGAAGAACCCTCCGTTGATGCAGGCATACACCGTTCCCGGTTCACCCAACACAAAATTGGAGGGCGTTTTTGCCGTAGCAGATAAAACCGGTTTAAATTCCAACGAGGTATTGGTCGATTCAAACGCAAAACAAAAAGCACGTGTCTGCTTGCCCAGATAGATACTGTCGAACGTATACACTTGTACCCCAGCTGGCAGACCGTTTGAATAGCTGGGATTGATCTTCCAGCCGGCAGGCAGCGTTATCAGCGGCGTAGTAGTTACCGGGGTAACCGGACGCGGCGTTGGCGCAGGAGCGGTCGTATCTTTTTTCTCACAGCTGGTCAGTACAAACAGCATGACCAGCAACGGCAATGTCCTAAACATAACTTATTCGTAAATGGGGTTTATCAATGATGGCAAGGTCTCGTAATAAAAAAAGGTCTCTCCCTGAAAACCATACCGGCGGTTCAGCTGGATCATCTCTTTCAGCATATCTTCTTTCACCCGGTAACCACCCCCCAAAGAGGTTAGTACGCCCGGAAAAACCCTGTGCTGCATATTTTCAGGCACCTGTTCTTTCAACTCCTTCAGGATCTTCTCGTAGGCGGCCACGTTGTAGCGGTACAACTGCGGAATCACATTATCCGCATAGCCCTCCTTCAGCCATTTCGGCCAGTCCTGCAGATAGTTTTCCTTGCTCCAGGGATAAATACTCGGCGCCCAGGAAACCTGGCATTCAGGCCGTATGGCCTTAACCGCCGCATACAGTTTTTTCCCGTAGCTGCTCAACTGATCCGCTTTCCACTGCAACCAGTCCGGCTCATCAAATTGCTGAGGTGGCTGTTTTTTACCGGTTGATTTTTTGTACAGCTTCCGGGTGAACGAATCGTACCCTCCTTCCGCCGGCATTGCAGGAAGCCGGTCATCCCCCTGAACACCATCCACCTTGTAATTACGGACCACTTCGGTTACTAGTTCTGTCAGCAATTGCTGCACCTCCGGATGCATGGAATTCCACCAGTAGAATTTATTCTTCTGGAGGAGATTTCCGGAAGCATTCCTTCCAACCCAATGTGGATATTTTTGCAACCAGACGGTGCTGGAATCCTGATACGCATACGCGAATCCATATTCAAACCAGGCATACACGCGGATATTCGAGGCATGGGCTTTCTCGATCATCACCTTCAGCGGATCCAGTGTACCATACACCGGATCCTGCTTTATACCGATGTATTTTTCCAGTACAGCAGAGGGATACATGGTTTTACCGGCATTCCATACCACCATAAAAATGGTATTGATGCCATACTTCTTACAGTTATCCACTGCCCGCTGGATCTGCTCTTCAGATTTCAGCGCCTGACTGGCCACGTTGGTGATCCACACGCCGCGGATCGGTTCCTGTGCCTGTGCAGCTCCGAAAACAAGCAAAGCCAGGCCAATAAAAATGCTTCTCATTTGGTAAACGTCGATTTAAACTCCATGTATCGGTTGAACAGATGATGTGCGCTGGTGTAGGCTGATTGCGGGCTCATGAAATGCGAGAACTCGAAGGTGATCGCCTTGTCGTACCCCTGCCTGGCTGCCGCTTCCAGCTTGAGCTTCAGCTTCTCAAACTTGATCGGCAGAAATTTGATGGGCATATCCCGGTCAAACGACTCGGCATTGGTCCAGCATTGCAAGCCGTGGCGGTCGGCCAGTTTCTTATTCACCTGAAAGAACGTATCCAGCTCATCATACTCAATGTGCCCGTCCTGAAATGCCACGGCATCCACAGCGCCATTCAGTCCGCTGAAGATCTCATTCCACTCCCGCTCATGATCCTGAACGGATACAATATCCGTTTTGGTTAGTTCAGCAGAGGCTGCCATCACCGCTTTTTTACCATCGATCCACGGAGAGATGAACGTAGGCAGTCCGCCACTGATGTCCTTACACATCCGCCCGAGGGTACGAAAAGCTTCGGTAGAACCGATAGTCCGTCTGCTGATCTCCATGCTCAGGTACCAGCCTTTAAAGGAGGCATGATGTCCGTAGCGCTTCCACACTTCATCGATCACAAAGCGGTTGCTCTCGATCTCATGCGTCAGATCACCTGTATCCCAGTATTTCCCGCTGTCGTACAAACCGAAATAAAACGACATACCGTATTTATCGGCGAGTCGTAAATACAACTCCACCAGATCCACCGGTGGCGTGTAACAGCCCATATTTTTCCGTAGCCAGTCAGACGGATAGGTGATGAATTTCCGGTAACCGCAACGGATCAGGATCACCGTATCGATGCCCATCCGTTTCATATGCTGGAAATCCTGCTCCCATTCTGCTTCCCCCCAGTTCTGGTGTGGGATATCGTGACTGATCTCATCTATAAACGTACCTGTAATGGGTATCATATCCTCAGAGTTTATCCCACCAGTATTTTTTCAGTAACCAGGTGGTGATGAACAATACTACCGACCAGATCGCCAGTTGCTGGTGATCGCGTATCATGAAATAGATCGGGATCACCACCTGTGCCATCTGCCAGGCCATGCCCGTAACTATGTTGAACATATCCCTTTTGAAATCCCTATTCGGACTGAATTCCGGAGTTTCACGCAATACTGCGGCTTTCACCGGTCCCCAGAATCCCCAGGGGTTCGTCTGCCGGTAAAACTGCTTCACTTCCTCCATATTATCCATTGGAGTTAGTAATGAACCGAGTATCGAACCGATCAGCGAAAAGACAAATACCACCGGGAAGAAAAAGATATCGGGAATACCTGCTGCAATACCGAACATACCGGCCAGTTCCGGCTTGAAAAACAGCAGCGCGGTAGAGGCAATGAGCCCTGCCAGCATCCCGCCGAAATAGCCATAGCCATTGAAGCGCCACCAGATCCATTTGAGCACGTTCGGACAGGCATACCCGCCATAGAGCGCAGAGGTGATCCAGAGGGTCAGCGTGTTCAGGGAAGAGGCATTGAAGCCGAACAATACACCTACTACCACCAGCACCAGCGATGAAAAAATGCTCAGGCGGATCAGCTTGCGGTCATTTGCTTCCGGGTTGATGTATTTCTGATAAATGTCTTTTACGATGTAGGCCGGTGCCGCATTGATAAAGGCAGCAAACGTGCCCATAAAGGCTGCGAGCAGACCGGCAAGCAAAATTCCTTTCAATCCAACCGGGATGAATTTATTGATGGCCAGCGGCAGCACTTTTTCAAAATCAATGTCCTTCCCCATAGCGGCGATCTCCGGTTGCAGATAAACCAGTCCGAGCACAGCAAAAGCAGCCACCATCAGATACCGCGGCATATACATCACCGCAATGGTACTGGCACTCATCTTCGCGGCATCCGCCGGTGTGCGGGTGCTGAGGATGCGCTGCATATCGTAACTGGGAACCGGACCTGCCAGGGAGGCAAACACCCCTTTGAGCAGCATCATACCAAATAAAGCGCCAAAAAGGCCAAAACCGTCCGATGCGATCTTGTCGTTCACACCCGGATAAGGGGTTGCCTTCCAGTCAAGATCCAGGTTCATACCAAACCAGAGATTGCCCCAGTCTTTTGGCACCACCGCCGCCACCTGTTCTCCGGTAACACTGTTGTACGCGATGTACCCAACAATCAGACAACTGATCGTCATGATCACAAACTGCAGCACTTCCGTGGCTACCACACTGTACATCCCGCCCTTGAGCGTGTAGATCGTAGTGATACCAATCACGATCAGCGCATAGACCTGTTCACTCCGCAGGGTGAACAGACCTGCATCCAGCGTGAGGTCGTATGGTAAAATCGCCGTACAGAATTTTCCGATGCCTTCAAAGAAATAGGCCATAAAACCTACCACACTTACTACGGCAAAGATCACAATGATGATGTGCGAAAGCTTGGCACCAGGTCCTTCTCCAAACCGGAAACTGATCCACTGCGCACCGGTCATGGTGTTGCTGCGGCGCATCCAGATCGCCAGAAAAACAAATACGAACACCTGGTTCCACACCGGCCACAACCAGGGAATCCAGGCACTTTTAAGCCCATAGACGAACAGAATCATCACCGTCCACATCGTGCCGGAAATATCCCACATGCCCGAGGCATTCGATAACCCCAGCATGTACCACTTCATCGAATTCCCCGCGAGAAAATAGGCATTCAGGTCCTTCGTGGCCCGCTTCGATAAATAAAACCCAAGGGCGAGCGTGCCCATCAGGTATAAAAAAATGATCCCGATGTCAAGCCAGTGAAGCTGCATGCCTTTTTTAAATTTTTAATTATCTATGACTCAAATCTAAATTAATTTATTAATTTCCTCATGCTTAATTCCATAATTGTAAAAGATATGATTTTGAAGGTACGTTTGCTGAGTTTGCTCTGTATTTTTCTGGTGGTGGCTGGTTGTTCCAAAAAAGGAGGTGGTACAACCCCGGCACCTAATCCGCCTACTCCACCCACTCCGGCCTGGGATCCGAATGCCTGGCGGGGTGTATGGATCACTACCACGGCGAGTACGGCACTGGATAGCCGCGACAATATCCGACAAACGGTTCTGAATTGCAAGACGGCCGGGATCAATCATTTGTTTGTAGTGGTGTACAACAATGCCCGGACGATGTATCCCAGTGAGGTGATGAACAAGCTGATCGGGAAGCCGATTCTGGAACGCTTCGCCGGCCGGGATCCACTGAAAGAAATTATTGACGAAGGACATGCAGCCGGTCTGAAAGTGCATGCCTGGTTTGAATATGGCTTTGCTTCTTCCTATTCCGCCAGTGGCGGGCCCATTGTATCGGCAAAACCGCACTGGGCAGCCAAAGATCTGGGCGGGCTGCTGGTGGTTAAGAACGGGTTCGACTGGCTGAATCCTTTCCACCCGGAAGTGCAGGGTTTTATGATCGACCTGTTCAAAGAGGTGGTCACCAACTATAACATCGATGGCGTGCAGGGCGATGACCGGATGCCGGCCGTGCCATCCACCTCCGGATATGACTCCTATACCCGGAGTCTCTACCTCGCTGAAAGAGGCGTGGAACCGCCCTCCGATCCGAAAGAAACCAACTGGCTGAACTGGCGTGCCGGCAAACTCAACGGCTTTTTGAAACGCCTGCGCACCGAAGTGAAAGCAGTTAAGCCGAATGTCCTCTTCACGATGTCTCCTTCCCCTTTTCCTTTTTCGCTGAATGAATATTTACAGGCATGGCCAACGTGGGTCGACAGTGGCTATGTGGATGCTGTATTCCCACAATGCTACCGGTATGACATTAACGCCTATACGGCCACTCTTGCCCAGCAGAAAACGGCCATGAACGGGAATGTTTCCATCGTTTACCCCGGCGTACTCGTAAAATCCGGCACCTATGTGGCCACAGATGGCTTCCTAACGCAAATGGTGCAGGCCAACCGACAGGCGGGCTTTAAAGGCGAGGCCTGGTTCTTTTACGAAGGCGTAAAAGATAAGCTACCGTTTTTTCAGGGGCAGTATCCGTTCATAAAATAGTCTCAATAGCAAGAAAACAAAAAGGCGCCCATTGCAGGCGCCTTTTGTTTTTGGACATTGGATTCTAAACTACTCGCAAGATTACTGCCATCCCGGATTCTGAGGCATGCCGGTTGGATTGGCATCTACTTCAAACTGGGGAATTGGCCATAATTTATAGCGTGGATCCGCGTTGGCACGGGTCTGGTTCCGGAAGCGGATACGCTCATTAATACTATTCGAATAATTGGGTACTTCATTAGCACTGAACGTGGGTGTGGCAGGAGCAACGGCTGGATTAAAAGCAGCACCTACGATAGGTCCGCTATTGGCTTCTCCGTAGATATCCCAGCGCCGAAGGTCAAAGAGCCGAAGCCCCTCACCGGCAAATTCCACTACCCGCTCGCGTCGGATGATCTGGCGCATCGCCGCCTGTGCCGTTGTAGTTACAGCAGGCTGACCAACCCGGGCCCGTACAGCATTAACCGCTGTCAGCACACTCGCATCCACCTCATTCAGTTCGGTCTTGGCCTCCGCATACGTCAGCAGGATATCGGCATACCTCATGAGAATATAGCCAGTCTTGATCTCCCAGATAAACTGGGTGGAATCGATGTACTTCCTCCATACATAGCCTACACCGCCAATGTTGCCGGTTGCACTAACCTGCCACTGAATACCGGATGCCTGTGCACCGATCCAGTCGTTATTGCCGGTAACCGCATCAAACCGGTTGGTGGTCCAGTTGAAACGGAAACGGGTATTGCTGTGAATGTTGAAAATGGTGCGTTCTTTGGGCTGAACATAGGGTAGCGACGGCGTCTTGAGGGTGTTATATACCATGGTATCTCCCGGCATATAAATCGTCCACCGCAAGCGGCTGTCGCGGTTCAGGCGGGGATTAGCGGGATCGTATACGGGCGACTGGTCAATCCGGAGGCCATCGCGGCTCTCATAGCGATCTATCAGTGCCTGTGAAGGGAAATGACTGCTCTGAGAATTCGTAACCTGACGGGGAACTCCGAGGATCGGTCCCCAGTTCTGAGGATCCAGCAGATCCGTTGGATAAGCCTGGTTGAACATGATCTCCCGGTTCACATTCGCCTGCTGGCCTGCCAGCAGGAAAAGATTGGGATAGCTGGGATTCAGCCCATAGTTGCCGCCATCGATCACTGCCTTGGTAGCCGTAGCCGCCGTACGCCAGTCTTTGATCAGCAACGCCAGCTTGGCTTTAATCCCTAACGCCACGCCTTTATTCACCCGGCCATTGGCCAGAACCGCCGCCGCACGGGCATTGTCGAAACCGACTACCGACTCATCCAGATCCTTGTACAATTCCGCCACTACCTGTGCTACAGGCATGCGTTTGGCCGACAGGATCTCTTCAACGGTAGGAGGCGCCTTGTAAAACGGTACATCCCCAAACATATACAGCAGATGGAAATAGGCCCAGGCCCGAAGCACGAGCGTTTCGGCCTTGATGCGGTCGTACGTAGCCGCAGGAACATTGGCTTTTCCGTTCTCCATGCCCTTCAGCTGCTGATTGGCGCGCTGGATCAGCCGGAATGCGTTGCTCCAACAGGTATTCACCAGGGCGTTGTTCACCAGAAACGGTCCGGCATTCCCCAACGCTACCTGATCCTCTGCATTACCACCCCGCTTGATCGCCAGATCCGTAGAGGCTTCCACGGCAAACAACAGGGGGGTGTTGTTCGGGAACTGCCAAAATGCAGCTCCGTACACCCCATTTAAACCGAGTTCCATTTCCTCGGTGTTGGAAAGGAAGTTGGTGGACGATGAGGCGTCCAGTGGCTTCCGGTCCAGGAATTTTTCGCAACCACTGGTGAGCAGCAACAGCGCTACCAGCGGCATGAACATATATTTTTTGGCTGACATGAGCTA
>CANHUD010000085.1 GCA_947463665.1 Sphingobacteriales bacterium | reverse complement strand
GCAATTGGCGAATTCGCCTTAACTTTTGCCCATACTCAATGATTGAATCATGAAGCCTACACGCCTGTTTGATTGTATCGACTACCAATTGGCCCAGGGTGCCAAGGAAGACATGCTCGCTGCCAAGGAAGAAGGTGGCATCTGGAGAAAATACAGTACCCGGGAGGTACGGGAAACGGTTGATAAGTTCAGTGCCGGCCTGCTGCACATGCAGATCGGTCCAAATGATATGTCGATTGAAGGGCGCGATAAAATAGCCGTGATCAGCAACAACCGGCCCGAATGGATCCTGCTGGATCTGGCGGTACAGCAGATCGGTGCGGTACTGACGCCCATCTACCCAACGATCAGCGTAAACGAGCTGGAGTTCGTACTCAACGATGCCGCTGTAAAACTGGTATTCGTAAGCGACATTGATCTCTACGAAAAAGTACAATCGATCCGTGAAAAAACACCTTCTGTAAAGGCTGTTTTCACCTTCAATCCCATCCAGCAGGCCCTCCACTGGAAAGATATCCTGTCGAAAGGAACAGAAGAAGACATGGAAAAAATGCGCGGCATCCGGGATTCCATCGGCTACGAAGACCTTTGCACCATCATCTACACTTCAGGTACTACGGGTACACCCAAAGGCGTAATGCTCAGCCATAAGAATATCCTGAGCAACGTGATGAACGTGGAAGAAGTATTCCGCCCGATCGTCACCAGTAGGAACGACCGCTCCCTGAGCTTCCTGCCACTCAACCATATCTTCGAAAGAATGGTCAGCTACATCTACATGTTTTACGGCTGCTCCATTTATTATGCCGAAAGTCTGGATAAGATCGGTGACAACCTCAAAGAAGTACAACCAACTGTATTCGCAACGGTGCCCCGGCTCCTTGAGAAAGTATATGACCGGATCATTGCCAAAGGCAGTGAGCTGACAGGCCTGAAAAAGAAACTGTTTTTCTGGGCAGTGGATATCGGCAACCGGTTTGAGGTTGACAAAGATCAGGGGTGGTGGTACCGCTTCCAGCTGGCACTGGCCAACAAACTCATTTTCTCCAAATGGAGAGAAGGACTGGGAGGTAAGGTGAAAGCCATCGTTACCGGAGCGGCGGCCTGTCAGGTACGCCTGCTGCGAATCTTCACTGCCGGTCAGATCGTGATCATGGAAGGATACGGGCTAACCGAAACCTCTCCGGTTATTACCGTTAACCGCTTCGATGAAAAAGGCCGTAGATTCGGCTCTGTAGGCCCCCTGATCTCTGGCGTGGAAGTAAAACTCATGCCCGATGGCGAGATCTGCTGCAAAGGGGATAATGTGATGATGGGCTATTATAAACAACCTCAACTCACCGCGGAGGTACTGACCGAAGATGGCTGGTTCCATACCGGCGACATCGGCGTATGGCAGGAAGGTAAGTTCCTGAAGATCACTGATCGTAAGAAAGAAATCTTCAAGACCAGCGGTGGAAAATATGTAGCTCCCCAGCCGATCGAAAACAAAATGAAGGAATCAGCCTTCATCGAACAGATGATGGTTGTGGGTGCAGAACAGAAATTCGCCGGTGCGCTCATCGTTCCAGCCCTTCCCAAACTCCTGGAATGGGCAGGTCAGCAGCAGATGAATACTGCTGATCCGGAAGCGCTCCTGCAGGATCCGCGGGTAATCGAACTCTACAAAACCATCGTTGAAGGGTACAACCAGGATTTCAATCACGTGGAGCAGATCAAGAAATTTGAACTGATCAACGGTGAGTGGACCATCGATGGCGGAGAGCTCACCCCCACGCTCAAACTCAAGCGGAAGGTGATCATGGAAAAATACAAGGATGCGGTAGCGAGAATCTACGCTTAAAGACGCACCACCTGGCCTGACCGGACACTATCGTCGCATGCAAAGGCAATCCTCAGGGAATCCACGGCATCGGCTACGTGATCGGTCAGGTCCATATTCTCCTGAATAGCCTTCAGGAAATACGCCTGCTCCCGGTTGCACAATTCCTGGTGATCAGGCTCATCGGTCAGATCTATCCATTCATCCGGACGCGTGAAGGCGTTGCTAGCATCTATGTCTGCATGATGCCATTTTAAGGATTCCGTCTTGGTATGCGATTCCACCGAATCGGAATGTCCTTTACTGGCAGCCTCTTTGGCTACAATAGAAACGCAGCCCTTCGGGCCGATGACATCCTTCACAAAGAACGCCGTTTCACTGATCATGGGACCCCAACCCGCCTCATACCAGCCCACTGAACCATCTTCAAAGCGAATCTGAAGCTGGCCATAGTTGTAATTTCCTTCGGGAATATCATCAGTAAGCCGTGCCCCGATCGCCGATACCTGTACCGGTTTTGATCGAACCATCTGGCACATCACATCGATGTAATGCACGCCACAGTCTACGATCGGACTCAGACTTTTCATCAGGTTGCGGTGTACATCCCACATATACCCATGGCTTTGCTGGTTGAGGTTCATCCGCATCACCAGTGGTTTTCCCAGTTTTTGGGCAATCTCAATGAACCGCATCCAGGAAGGATGGTGACGGAGGATATAGCCTATGACCAGTTTTTTACCTGATTGTTTCGCTGCGGCTGCCACCCGTTCCGCACCGGCCACAGAATCCGCGATGGGTTTTTCCATGAACACATGACATCCTTGTTCAAAGGCCTGCAGGGCAAACGCCTCGTGTGTATCCGGATAGGTAGAAATACAGACCGCATCGGGTTTTGTGGCTTCCAGTGCAGCCGTATAATCACTAAAAAGTGGATAACCACCACCCATTTTTTCGTTTAATACTTCTTTGGAGGAACCGGTGGAAACAAGTCCGCAAATCTCAAATCCCGGGTTCAACTTATAGGCCATCGCATGTGAAGCGCCCATATTCCCGCAACCAACCACTAATATCCGGATAGGTGATGACATCGTAAAAATGATTATCTTTCCGCTAAAGGTACCAAATTATCCTTTTTAGCGCCCCCAATAAACCACAGGATATAACGTTTAACTACCTGAACATTCCGGCTTAAACACGCATTAAATGTGGAAAAAGGCATATTTCATCCTCTTTACCGGCATGGTAGCCATGCTGCAGTTTTTATCCATTCCACTGGATGCTGCTGCACAGACGCGTACGGATACCTGCCCGCCCAACATCAATTTTGAGGCTGGCAACCTCACCTTCTGGGAATCAAACAAAGGATCGGTTCAGGTAGGACCGGGACCATCCAATCTGATCACCTGGGACCAGCCTGGATGGTCGCTCAACACGGCGTTTCCACTCCGCCAGGCACTGATCGACCGAAACAATGCCAATCCCCTGCTGGATCCATGGGGTAATTTCCCGGTGAATCCACCCTTCGGTGGCGGACGCTATGCACTGATGCTGGGAACCGATCAGAACGATCCGGCCTCGGTTCAGCCTTTACCAAACCGACAGGCAGATGGGATTCGTTACCAGATATCCGTGCCTGCCAATGCGGCTAATTTTGGGGTGATCTTCTCCTATGCCGTTGTTTTTGAAAATCCGAATCACCCGCAAAATATTCATACCTACGAGCAACAGCCACGATTCATCGCCCGGGTATATGAACCCGGTGGAGATACATTGTCGTGCGCCAATTTCACCTTTGTGGCCTCCGACCCGCTCCCGGGCTTCGATACATCAGCCAAGTTCAAGATCGACAGTGCCTCCGGCCGCTTCCCCGGAGGTATCAACTTCGCGCTGGTCAAATACAAACCCTGGTCAACCGTTTTCCTGAACATGAGCAAATACCCGGGTAAAACACTCTATCTCGAATTCATCACAACCGATTGCACCCTCCGTGGTCATTTCGGCTATGCCTATGTAGATGTGCTCGAATGTGTGGCACCCGTCACTGCCGAAATAAACTGCGTCGGGAACGATACCGTACAACTCGCTGCACCACCCGGCTTCAAACAATACGAATGGTGGAATGCAAACTACTCCACACGAATCGCCGTGGGCGATACCGTGCGCGTCACCGGCCTGAAGGAGAATGACCGGATACATGTACGGATGATTCCGTTCGACAGCTATGGCTGTGAGGATACCCTCACCGCGATCGTAAAAGCCAATGCCAGGCCAACAGCACCACTCCGCTACCCTACCGTTTACACAATGATCAATACCGATACCCGCCTGCAGGCCCGTAACATCGGGAACGGATATCGCTGGCAACCTCCGAATGGACTCAGCAACTCCTCTGTTCGTGAGCCGGTTTTCAACTACGATAAAGACCAGGAATACCTGATCCGAATACTTGCCGCTAACGGCTGTCTGACCACCGATACCGTACTGGTAAGAGTGGAAGATGGTGCCGATATTCTGGTACCCGATGCATTCTCCCCCAACGGAGACGGACGGAACGACCGTTTGGAGATCTTTACCCGCGGCCTATCCAAAATCCGTTTCTGGGTCTTCAACCGATGGGGACAGCTCATGTTTGAGACCACCGATCCCTCCCAAAAATGGGATGGGCGTTTCAGTGGTGTTCCACAACCACTCGAAACCTACGTCTGGATTGCAGAAGGCACCACGCTCACCGGAAGAATCATTCGTAAACGCGGACAAACGGTTCTTATACGATGAACAGGCGCATCATACTATCCATAATAGCTATAATAACCTTTTTGGATACAAAGGGACAGGATCCGCATTTCTCGCAATTCTTTATGGCGCCACATTTTGTCAATCCGGCAAGAGTGGGCACATTGTATGGCGACTGGAGTGTAATGGGTAATTTCCGGCAGCAGTGGGCCAATGCAGGTACGGCCTTCCATACCCAGGCACTGGCGGCGGAGGCCAAGGTGATGGGCCTGGAAGAAGGATCGAATGTATTCGCCATCGGCTTCTCCATGATGAATGACCAGTCGATGAAAGGCGCTTTCCGAAGTAACTATGCCAGTGCCACCGCAGCCTATCACCTGCAATTGGATGATCATAACCGGTTTGGTGCAGGGTTTCAGGGATCGTACAGCAAACGAACACTGGATTTTACCCGGCTCAGCTTCGGCGAACAGTTCACCGGCAGAGGATTTGATCTGGCCGTTCCCAGCGGAGAGCCAATGATCTACAATATGCCGGCCTTTTTGTCGGTAGCCACCGGACTGAATTACAGCTACAGTACCCGGAATTTCAACGCCGATATCGGACTGGCCGTTTATGACCTGAACCGACCCAACCAGTCGTTTCTGAACCGAATCAACAGACTCGAGCCTCGTTACACGTTCAACATGAACATGGACTATCTCACGGAAGGCAGCATAGTACTGAACGCCAGCGGTTTTTTTCATTTACAGACCATCCAGTCGTATTTCGCACTAGGCGGAAGCATGGGACTGGCCGTTTCCCCCGGCAGCTGGGACAAGATCCTCTATGCCGGTGGCTGGTTCCGGGAAGGCGATGTATTCCTGCCGTATGTAGGTATGCAGGTCAATGACGTCAGAGTTGGATTGACATATGATGTGACCTATTCCAAACAGAACAAAGGCCCGACCAACCCGCAGAGTGTGGAAATTTCATTTCTATACACGCGATCCAGACAACCACGGAATGCCCCGCCCTGTCCCATTCCGCGCCGCCACATGCGGGATAATATCCGGTTGTACTGACAAATCCACGTGACCCGCTGAATCTATTGGCATTTCCGGAAATTTTCCGTTACCTTAGGATGAACAGAAGAAAATTCCGCAACTGCATGTCGCACTTTTCAGGACGCATCAAATCCGTTTCTACGGCTGTTCCGGCTCAGAAAACACCGGAACACCAGGCAACCAATGGTGCGTCTGCCCAAAACGTGCATCTTAGCCGGTTGGCGGGAAATTCTGCAACTTCGGTGCAATTCAAACGACTCGACCAGGCGGCGGAACAGGCACCAATGGTGCAACACATCGCGCAGCTGCAGGGTCCGGAAGAAGAGGAACCGCTCCAGGGTAAATTCAGCGGGCAACCTTTTCAGCGAAAAAACGCCCCAACAAACGCCGGTGGCCTTCCCCCGGCATTGAAAACCGGAGTGGAGCAACTATCCGGCGTATCTATGGACGATGTCAACGTAACCTATAACAGCAGCAAACCGGCACAACTGTCTGCACTGGCGTATGCCAAAGGCAATGATATCCACCTGGCTGCCGGACAGGAAAAACATCTTCCCCACGAAGCCTGGCATGTGGCCCAGCAAAAAGCAGGCAGAGTACAGCCCACTACCTCAGTTGACGGGGTAGCCGTGAACGATGACCCCAAACTGGAAAAAGAGGCAGATGTAATGGGCTCAAAAGCAAACGCACTACCCTAAATAATCAACCACAGTTTTTTGATCCTTCATTCCTGAACCATATATGCCAACAGCCGCCCACATCGCTCCGGAAAAAAAACAGACGGCCAGCCGTCAAACAGCCCCGCAAAACAACGAAGCAGACCAAAGTTTCCAGTTCAAAGATGCCAGAGCCAGCACCCGCAAACTCACATCCCTCTCGGATCTTGCAGACAAGCGATCTCCGGCAGCAGGGGAACCCATTGCCCAGCGCGTTATAAACCTGAATCTAGCAGGAGAAGTTACGTTTGGTGCCAAATTCAAACGTTTGTTTGGCGATGGATCCATGTTCACCCGACTGAAAGAAAAAGTGGATACGTTCAATGAGCAGACCACCGATGAGGCACAGGAGCCACTCAAGGCAGACATTATTACGCTTTGCAATCAATGGCTCGGCGAACACAGAACCAGTAAAGATCCAAACGATCAGATAAAAGAGGCATCCATCACCCGGATCCTGAATACCCTCACCGCTTCCAAGAAAACAGAAGAAGTGGTGGAAAAAGCGCCGGAGGCTACCACTACGCCGGAAACTCCGGCTTCCACAACCCCGGCTACTACGCCGGCACCCACTGCTGCGCCCACTGCCACAGATACGGCAGCAGCTACGGAAACCCCGGTTACGGAATCGGATGAAGACAAAGCGCGGCTGGCACATGCGAAGAAACAGGAAGATAAAGTCAACAAGCTTCGCGACGAGGACGGCAATCTGGCCGATGGATTTGTAGGCAAAATGAAAACCAAAATGGTTAGCATTGTCAAAGAGGTGCAGGACAATGAAGGATCTATCCAGCAAAAAAACAATCTTATTCATGGTGATGCAGCGGTAAATACATTTTTTGCCGATGAAATCGCGAAAGCCAAAGAACCGGAAGATTTCATCAAAACCAACGTACACGCCGACCAGGTATTCAATCGCGGCTTCAAAGCCAAAGTGATGCCCAACAAACAACTTCAGGGCGGTCCGATCCAATCGTACAAGACCTCTTCCCTGGCTTCTGCAAAATCAGCCAAACGGGATGTGGAGGAAACGGCAGGCGATAAGGTAATCGTGGAGATGTATTACAATGAGCTCGAAAAAATGAGCACGCAACCGGAAACAGACGCTTCAAAGAAAAAAGCCGAAAGTATTTTCAAGTTTGCGAAGTCCCGCGTGTTTGATGTTCGCCAACGAAAAGAAAACCTCAACAAAGAAGTCACAAAACTGGATGAAGAAGGTCGCATTAATTCCCTGATTCGAAGGTCAAGTGTGGCTGTTGGCTATGCCGTTGGGTCTGCTCTGTTCAAAATTATAACGGTTGGACTGGGAAGCTTCAAGCCCAACCTGGATAAACGTGGATTTAATTCTTCGGAAGATTTCAGCCTGGATTTCGATACAGAAACGGCAACGAATGAAAAATTCGATACCGGATCGTTTGAACTACAGAGTCCTATCGGACAAATGCGCCAGCATTATGGTGAACTGACTTCAAAAATGGCCGCTCGTGATGGCAAAGGGGTTGGTCCGTTTTTCTCCACGCTTTCACTGGGACTGGAAATTTTCAAACGCTTCCTTGGCATCATAAAGGGCGTTCTCTCATCCCTTGCTATCTGGTCAGGCATAATTGCAGCTATTCCCGGAGCACAGGTAATGGCCACTGTGGCAGCATTCTGTGGAACAATTGCCTACTATATTGGCCTGGCGATGTCCAGCATTACCACCCTGCGGATCATGTTCGACAGCATCGCCCAGATGGCGAATACTAACCCTGCCCTGTTCTCTGAACTGGCAGGTGAAACAACCAAATCAGCCGCAACCCTTGGCATTGAAGGCGCTTCTTACGGACTTTCTGTGGGATATGCCGAAGCGCGGGATGCGGTACAGGATCGGGATGTATTCGACAAAGACGCACTGGTTGATCCATCCAGAATGGTTGGTAACCTGGAAGAGCTGGCCTCCGGAAAAGATGCGCCTTCGGCATTTTCAGATACCTGGTTTCAGGATAAAACCACGCTGGCAGCCGGTGTGGTATCCGATTCCATCGTAACCGGTGGTGGTGCTGCCGGTCTGGCAGCCGGAAAAGCTTCGGTTGATAATGCAGAGATGAAATACGGCGGGGCCGTAAATCCGAACCGGAAGATCGGAAAGGATACGTCTAAATCCGCTGAAGCCACAACTGAAGAGTCGGCACTCATCATGCAATCGTACAAAACTACCCGGACAAAAGCTAAAAAAATGGGTATTGGATTTGTACCGGTTGTCCGGAAATTTGCCACTGAACCCGTTCCGCAAACAACGATTCAATCGGAAGAAGTCAGTGCGAAAGATAAAGAAACCGCCGGCAAAATTCCGGAGATCGGTGGCATGATCG
>CANHUD010000084.1 GCA_947463665.1 Sphingobacteriales bacterium | reverse complement strand
CTGCCACCGCCTCGGCAATGGCCTCCACACCAATCAGTTTCTTCGTAGACGCACTGCAAAATATCCCGATACTGCCGGTACCGCAATACAGATCGTACAACACTTCGCTGCCGGTCAGTTCCGCAAAATCCCTTGTGACCCGGTACAACTGTTCTCCCTGCCGGCTATTGGTCTGAAAAAAAGATTTTGGACCGATTTTAAACTGAAATTCTTCCAGACGCTCTACAATAAACCCTTTTCCAAATACCACCGCCGGCTCCAGATCGAAAATACTGTCGTTAAACTTCGGATTTACCGTATAGAGTCCGGTAGTAATCTGGGGAAACGCCTCCTGCAAAGCCCCAAACAACCGGGCTATCCCGGATGGATTGTCCTCCCCCACGCACAGATTCACCATCAGCTCACCTGTGGTGGCATACCGGATGATGAGATTCCGGAGAAATCCCCGATGCTGTCGGATATCATAAAACGAATGCCCCTCCTGCAGGGCCTGTTCACGAATAAAATTCCGGATCTGGTTCGATGGATCGGCCTGAAGATGACAGGTATCAATATCGATCACCTTGTCAAACCATTTCGGTACATGATACCCCAGCGCAGGTTCCGGTTCCGCACCGGGCTCCCGGTCGCGAAACGCCTCCGCTGTCAGGTATTTCTTGTTCGAAAACGTGAATTCCAGTTTGTTCCGATAATAGACGGTTTCCGCACATCCCAGAATAGGAGCTATTTCCGGTAAGGTAACCCTGCCAATGCGCCGCAGCTGGTCTTCCACCTGCTGCTGCTTGAAAGCCAGCTGTTCCTCATACGGCACCATCTGCCAGGAACAACCCCCACAAAGGCCAAAATGGGAACAAAAAGGCTCTACCCTTCGGGAAGAACGCTGATGCCAGGCCACCACATGCCCTTCCCCCCAGTCTTTCTTGCTTTTCGTAAGCTGAATGTCGACCACATCTCCAGGCACCACCCCTTTTACAAAAATCACTTTCCCGTCTACCCGCGCCAATGCCTTTCCCTCCGCTGCATAATCCACGATCTCCGCCTGGCGGAGGATCCGTTGCTTCTTTTGAGCCATGCACAAAAATAACCCTGTTTAACAAGACTATAGATAAATCTATCCGATAGCTCGTTAAATTTGACAAATGATGAGATACGTCCTTGCATTGTTCGCACTGCTCGCCTTCCAGGAATCCCGAAGCCAGTCGGCCTACGAAATAACCGTTACCCTGAAACCCTTCAAAAACGGCTATCTCTACCTCGCTCACTATTACGGAAATAAACAGATGCTGGTGGATTCCGCCGCCATCAACGACCAGCACAAGGCGGTTTTCAGAGGAAAAGAACCACTCAAAGGCGGCATCTACCTCATCGCCTACCCCAAAAAAGACGGATGGGTGGAAGTGGTGATCGACAAGGAGCAGCGGTTTTCGATCTCTGCCGACAGTGCCGATGTTTTCGGAACCATGCAGATCTCCGGATCCCCCGATAACCAGCGCTTTCTGGAATACCTCAATTTTTCCAACCGCTATGGACGCGAAATGCAGGAACTGCAACAGAAATGGGCCGCCTCCGGCTCCAAAGCCGATTCCGCTGTAATCGAAAAAGTACTGCGCAGCAAAGGAGAGGAACTGCAACGCTACCGATCCTCCTTTTCCCAAAAATATCCGAAACATCTCATCGCCGCTGTTTTCCGCCTCTTCCGCGAACCGGAACTGCCGGCCTCCCTAAAAGACCCGGCTTCACGGAACCAATGGTACCGTATGCATTACTGGGACTCTGTTGATCTGGCGGATGAACGACTGATCCGCACGCCGGTATTTCAGGCAAAGCTCGACCGGTTCCTGGATGAAATCGTTCCTCCGGCACCCGACAGCCTGAAACCGGAAGTGGATGAACTGCTGTTCCGCACCCGTACCAATGAAGAAATGCGGAAATATGTACTGCTCCACCTCACCGATAAATACATCAACCCCAAATACATGGGGCAGGATGCCGTTTTCGTACACCTGTTTACCCGCTATTACATCCCGGGTGAAGCCGATAAATGGCTCACGGAACAAACCCGGAAATTTGTGTTCGACCGCGGCTATAGCCTGATGCTCAATGTAGTAGGCGAAAAAGCAGCCAATCTGGTGATGGCTGATACCGCCGGCGTTACAAAGGCTCTCTACGATGTACAGGCTACTTATACGGTGGTATGTTTCTGGGATCCAACCTGCGGCCACTGCCAGACGGAAGTGCCCAAACTGGATACCCTCTACAAAACCAAATGGAAAGCAAAAGGGGTTAAAATGGTGGGGGTCATGACCGAAGGGGGCATGGAGAAATGGAAAGAATTCATCGCTAAATACCAACTCAAAGACTGGCTACACATCCACCAGACCGAAACCATGAAAACGGCCGAACGAAACTCCGGTCGCCCAGGCTTCCGCCAGTTATATGATGTATACCAGACGCCGACTCTCTATCTATTGGATAAAGACAAGAAAATCCTGGCTAAGAAACTGAACTATGAACAGCTGGATGAATTTCTTACCTATCGGTTTAATAACAAATAGTGATTGCCCCACCAATCACTAATCACCAATCACTAATCACCCACAAATCTCTAACCTCTAAAATCTAATCTCTATTACAAAACTTCTTTCATCACATCCCTGATCAGCCTCGGCTTACCCAGTGTGTAATAATGCAACACCGGTACTCCGGCGGCTTTCAGTTCTTTGGATTGCGCTACCAGCCATTCCTTTCCTACTTTTTCCACATCGGCATCCACCTTGCAGCGCATGATCTCATCACTCAGCTCCGTGGGAATGTCTACGTGGAAGGTTCGGGGGATCACCGATAACTGTTTCTTGTTGCTGATCGGCTTCAACCCGGGGATAATAGGTACATGAATGCCATTCTCCCGACAGGTCTTTACAAAGTCGAAATATTTTTTATTATCAAAAAACATCTGTGTAACGATGTAATCCGCTCCGGCTTCAACCTTAGCCTTCAGAAAAGCCATGTCAGTTTCCAGATTGGGCGCCTCGAAATGCTTCTCCGGATAACCGGCCACCGCAATGCAGAACTTCGTCCGGAAGCCATCCCGAATGTCCTCTTCCAGATAAATACCATTGTTCAGATCCACCACCTGGCGCAGCAGATCGATCGCAAAGGCGTTGCCATTCGGCTCCGGCTCAAACACGGTTTCATTTTTATGCGCATCCCCGCGAAGTACCAGCACATTATCGATCCCCAGAAAATTCAGATCGATCAGCGCGTCTTCCGTTTCCCGCTTGCTGAAACCTCCACAGATCAGGTGCGGTACTGCGTCCACCTTGTAATGGTTCATGATGGCGGCACAAATTCCCACTGTTCCCGGACGCTTACGCACTTCCACTTTCTCAAAATTTCCGTCCTTCATTTTACGGAAAACCATTTCACTTCTGTGATAGGTAACGTTGATGAACGATGGTTTGAACTCCATCAGCGGATCCAGATGATCGTAAATAGCTGAAATGTTCTTACCCTTGAGCGGTGGCAGGATCTCAAAAGAGACCAGCGTGTCTTTCGCCTGCTGAATATGATCGATTACTTTCATGTGTTTGATGCGACCTGCTTTTGGCCGGCCTGCAAATTACGTTAGAAAACGCCTGAAAGGCAAATATGTTGACGCATTCCTTTTCTTGCCATGCCACGGTTCTTCCGTATTTTTGACCCTCAAGCCTTTTGTTGTGGGATTGATCATTCATACACAGGACCTCGTTAAACAATACCGGAACCGAACGGTGGTGAACCATGTTTCCGTAAATGTGAAGCAGGGAGAGATCGTAGGTCTTCTCGGCCCGAATGGTGCCGGAAAGACCACTACGTTCTATATGGTAGTAGGACTGATCCGCCCGGATGAGGGGGATGTTTTCCTGAACGACCAGCGGATTACCGGACTTCCCATGTACAAACGGGCCCAGATGGGCATTGGTTACCTGCCCCAGGAAGCCTCTGTTTTCCGTAAACTATCCGTAGAAGATAATATTCTGTCGGTATTGGAAATGACCAAACTTAACAAAGCCGCCAGAAAAGAAAAACTGGAAGAACTCCTGGAAGAATTCCGCCTCACCCACGTTCGCAAAAACAACGGTGATTCCCTCAGCGGAGGCGAAAGACGCCGAACCGAAATCGCCCGTGCCCTGGCGGTAGACCCCCATTTTATTCTGCTCGATGAACCCTTCGCCGGGGTAGATCCCATCGCGGTGGAAGACATCCAGATGGTGGTGGCCCGACTCAAATACAAAAACATCGGCATCCTGATCACCGATCACAACGTGAACGAAACACTCTCCATCTGTGACCGCGCCTATCTGCTCATCGAAGGAAAAATCTTCAAACACGGTACGGCAGAAGAACTCGCAGAAGATGAAGACGTCCGCCGTTTGTACCTGGGACGCAATTTTGAACTGAAACGGAAGGATTATCTCCACGAAGAAGCCCGAACCGGGGCAAGTAAATAACCAGAATTGGAAAGTTTTCCTATTTTGTGGCTTCATGAAATTACTCAGTCCTGCCATATCTACACTCGCCCGCATGCGCATGTGGCGCATCGAAGCCTGGAAACAACATCCGGAGGCTGCCCAGCGGGAGGTATTGCAGAACCTGGTTACATCTGCCCAATACACTGAATTCGGCCGAAAATACCAGTTTAACAGCCTGTTCAACATCCGCGATTTCAAAAAAGCGGTTCCCATCCATGAATACGATGATCTGAAACCCTATATCCAGCGGATCATGGAAGGGGAACAAAACATCCTGTGGAACAGCCCCATCAACTGGTTCGCTAAAAGCAGCGGTACAACGTCGGATAAATCCAAATTCATCCCGGTTAGCGACGATAGTCTGGAAGATACACACTTCAAAGCTGCCAAGGATGTGCTGACCATGTACTATAATAACTTTCCGGAATCCAGCCTGCTCACCGGAAAAGGCCTGGTCATCGGCGGGAGCCATACAGTTCACCGGCTCAATGACGAAACACATTACGGAGACCTCAGCGCCGTCCTCCTCCAAAACTCCCCCTTTTACGGGAAATGGATACGGACGCCGGAACTGAGCATCGCACTGATGGATGAGTGGGAAGCCAAAATCGAAAAGATCGCCCGGCAAACCATAAACGAAAACGTTACCTCCATATCCGGGGTACCTACCTGGACCATCGTCCTCTTCCGCCGCATCCTGGAGATCACCGGAAAAAGCAGCATCAGTGAGGTCTGGCCAAACCTGGAGCTCTATATTCATGGTGGCGTGTCCTTCGTCCCCTACCGCGAACATTTCGATGCCCTGATCGGTAAGCCAATACATTACGTGGAAACCTACAATGCCAGCGAAGGCTTCTTCGCTGCACAGGATGATCCGGAAGCCGATGGCATGCTCCTGTTCCCGGATTATGGCATTTTCATGGAATTCATGCCCATCGAAGAATATGGCAACGCCGAACCACGGACCATCGGCCTGAACGATGTGGAAACCGGCAAAAACTACGCGCTTGTGATCAGCACCAATGGCGGGCTCTGGCGCTACCTCATCGGTGATACCATCCAGTTCACGTCGCTCAGCCCCTACCGGATCCGCGTCAGCGGCAGGCTTAAACACTATATAAACGCCTTCGGAGAAGAACTGATCATCGATAATTCCGATAAAGCGATTGCCACCGCCTGTGAACAAACGGGTGCCATGGTAAACGATTATACAGCCGCACCGGTCTACTTTAACGAATCCGGTAATGGTGCACATGAATGGCTGGTTGAATTTGAAAAGGAGCCGGACAGTCTGGAACATTTCCAACAAGTACTGGACGATGCACTCAAACAACTGAACAGCGATTACGAAGCCAAACGCCATAAAGATATCGCCCTCCGCGGCCCCGTGCTCCACAGAGTGGAAAAAGGAACGTTTGCCGAGTGGCTGCGCCAGAAAGGCAAACTGGGAGGCCAGCATAAAGTTCCCCGCCTCAGCAACCACCGGCAGTATGTGGAAGAAATTATGGCCATGATCACATCACAACGATGATACATCTGCTGAAAAGATTCAAACCCGCCATCACCCTGTATAACCTTCTGCATGCCCGGCAACTCCGGCATAATGAGGAGGCCTATCGTACATATGGATTAAACAAACACCTTTTTCAAAGCCTTTCCAGTAAAGATTTTCCCGACAAAACCTCCCGCGCCTGGCTGGATCAGCAAGATTCCCGCATCGTACTAAAAGAGGATGCCCGACTGGCCTCTTTTCCCGAACACGTGCAAACAGGAATACTCGGGTGGTCTGACCAGGGCTATCTCATCTGGGAAAAATTTCTTTCCCGGGAAACAATCGCAGACATCAACGAAGAGGCCAGTCGCATAGCCCTATCTGGAAAGGTTAGCATAACCCATGATAATAAATATCCGTTCCTGAATCGTGAATCAAAGAAGATTGATGATATCACCCGAAACCCGGAACTGATCCGACTGCTATCCCTTCTGCTTGGAAAAGAAGTGGTTCCGTTCCAGACACTCAATTTTGTGAAAGGTTCCGGGCAGCGGGCGCACTCCGACAGTATCCACATGACTACGTATCCGCTGGGTTATCTGATCGCCGTATGGATAGCCCTGGAAGATGTTCACCCGGATAGCGGCCCGCTCTGCTATTATCCCGGCTCACACAAACTGCCATACCTGCTAAACGACGATTTCGGTAAGATCAGCACCGCCTGGATGACCGGAAACCGATCCTATGCAGAGTATGAAGACGTGATCGAAGACCTGATCCATAAACAAAAACTGGAGCCTGCCGTTTTCCTGCCCAAAGCCGGTGATATCCTCGTATGGCACGCCAACCTGCTGCATGGCGGCCAACCTATAGAAAATCCGGACCGTACCCGTAAAAGTATGGTCGTACATTATTACGCAAAAGATGTTATCAAATACCACGAACTAACAGAAAGGCCCTCTTTGATGGCCGGATCCCGATAGATTTCCTATTTTGCAACCTCAATTCGCATAACATGAAATTACTGGAAGGCAAAGTTGCCATCGTTACCGGAGCAGCCCGGGGTATTGGAGAGGCCATCGCTGAAACATTCGCCGATCACGGAGCACATATAGCGTTTACCTATGTAAGCGAAAGCAGTGCCGCTAAAGCCAGTGCACTGGAAGAACGACTGATCGCCAAAGGCGTTAAGGCCAAAGCCTACCGTAGCAATGCAGGCGATTACGCCCAATGCGAACAATTCGTGAACGATGTGATCAGCCAGTTCGGCAACATCGATGTATGTGTAAACAATGCAGGAATATCAAAAGATAACCTGCTGCTGCGCATCACACCGGAACAATGGGACGATGTCATGCAGATCAACCTCAACAGCGTCTTCAACATGACCAAACTGGTGATGCGCCCCATGATGAAAGCCCGCAAAGGCTCCATCATCAACATGAGCTCGATCATCGGTATCCGCGGCAATGCCGGACAATCCAGTTACGCCGCCAGTAAAGCCGGCATCATAGGCTTCACCAAATCTATAGCCCTTGAACTCGGTGGCCGCAACATCCGCTGCAACGCTATAGCCCCAGGGTTTATCGAAACCGACATGACACACTACCTCAAAGAAGGGGAAGCCGCCAAAGCCTTCCTCGAAAAAATACCCCTCGGCAGATTCGGAACAGGCGAAGAAATCGCCAATACCACCCTGTTCCTTGCCTCAGATATGAGCTCCTACATCACCGGACAGGTAATCAGTACCTGCGGCGGACTCAACATCTGATTCTCTTAAAACTTTGTTAAAGGACTAGTCCTTTTAAAAAGAATAGCGCTAATCTTTTTTTATTGCATCCGATTCTATCGGCGCATGAAAAAAAAGATCATAGGGCTATTTCTTTTTCTGGTATTCTGTATACCCGTGCTGCCCGTCATGCAAATGGGAGACTATCTGGCCCAGGGCCAGTTAACAGAAGAGAGTTGCGCAGTAAGCGAAGACCTTACAAAACTGAATGAAACGGAACATCTTTCCGGCTCTATTCTGTTTCTGCTTAAACCCGGGGCACTCTACACGCCTACGTATCTGTTGCTGACGGAGCAACTGCATTCCCGTCAGAACGACGATATACAGACGCCCCCTCCGCTTGGGTAGTCCGTCTTTTGCTGTTATGCCGTAATTTACTTTTTCTATTTTATTGATTGTACATGAAGAAATTTCTGAAATCGGCAGGGGCGGATGTGCCTGCGTCGATTGTTGTATTACTGGTAGCCCTGCCCTTATGTCTGGGGATTGCACTGGGATCGCAGGCTCCCCTGTTCTCCGGGATCATCGCCGGTATTGTGGGAGGAATTGTGATCGGGATCCTGAGTGGCTCACAACTTAGTGTGAGCGGACCTGCCGCCGGTCTGACCGTTATCGTTGCCACAGCCATCGGCAAACTGCCCGTCTATGAAGCCTTTCTGCTGGCGGTAGTAATAGCCGGCTTTTTCCAGTTCATCTTTGGGGTGATCAAAGCGGGTATTCTGGGCGATTATGTACCGAATGCCGTTATCAAAGGAATGCTGGCTGCCATTGGCCTGATCCTGATCCTCAAACAATTCCCTCACCTGGTTGGATACGACAAAGCTTCTTTTGAAGGAAGCGAATCCTTCCGCGACCAGGGAGAAAACACGTTTTCCGGCATCTTCCATGCTTTCAATTATTTTACCCCGG
>CANHUD010000083.1 GCA_947463665.1 Sphingobacteriales bacterium | reverse complement strand
ATGTAGGAGAAACTTCGAAAACACTGGTGTACAAAGACACTAAAGATCCGGAAGTGAGTTTCGTGAAACAAAGTATGAACGGACGTAAAGCCGTGTATGCCGTGCAGGCGAATGAGTTTATTTCGAATGTGCCACTGGTTGCCGATATACTACCCGGAACGGGTACAGTAGATAGTGTGAAGCGTATATCTGGTTCTGTATTTCATATATTCCTGAGCAGAGTTTGTAATGATACGGTGAAACTGAATATGGCAGCGGGTATTTTAAAAGATACAGTAGGCAATACCAGTAAAGCGGTAAGTTTGAGTGAGGTGGATGTAGTAATTCCTGTGAAGCCGGTGGTTACCAATGCCAGCGGTACACTGAGTGTACCCGCAAGCTATGCACAGTACCAGTGGATAAAGGATGGAGCGGATATTGTTGGGGCAGGTGCTGCGGAGTTCAAACCTACTGCTTCCGGAACGTACAGTGTACGGGTTCAGTCGGCAGCCGGTTGTACCGTTACCAGTGAAACCATATCCTTTGTGGTTACATCGCTCACCAATGTGTATTTGCAGCAGCAGGGCGTACGGATGTATCCGAATCCGGTGAAAGGTTATTTCTGGATAGAGGCGGAGCGGGCAGTGCTGAAACCCATGCGCATCGAGTTGTTTGATGTGTTGGGAAGGGTGCGGCTGGCTACTGTTCTCACGGAGCGACGGAACCGGGTAGAAGCGAATGGGCTTACTCCAGGGGTTTACTTCCTTCGGTTCAATGGTATTGCCGGAGCGATGAAGGTGCTGGTGGAGTAGGGCTATGGCAGTATGGGTTGCTTTACTGACGTATACTTATTCTACCTTTCCCGACAGCAGGGCAGCTACAGCGGAGAGCTGGGCTGCATTTTTGATTTCCAGTTTGCGCAGTACATTCCGTCGGTGTGTAGAAACGGTGAATTCACTGAGGTTGAGTTTTTTGGCGATGTCGGCTGATGTAAGGCCCATACTCACCAGCACTACGATCTGACGTTCTCTGGCGCTAAGCAGTTGTAGTTTATCGCTGCCATTTTGTTGTGCATGTACATTCATTTCCCACATGAAGAAGGAGTGTCCGTTTCGTACCTGTTCAAGGGCTTCTACGAGTTCTTCCTGCCGGATATTTTTCAGCAGATACCCCTGCACGCCTATAGCTCTGGATTGTTCCATGATGTAGAGATCTTTTTGCATGGTAAGGAAAAGGATGCGAATTTCCGGCCAGTTTTCCCGGACCGTTTTTGCCAGTTCCAGCCCGTTCCCATCCGGGAAGAAATAATCCAGCAGGAGGATATCGGGTTTCAGCCGTTTGCAACCGTTGAGCGTAGCGGAGAGGGTAGCGGTATTACCCAGCCAGTTGAAGCCAGGGAGATCTTTGATGAGAGAGGAAAGTCCCTGAGAGAAGAGCAGGTGATCATCTGCGTGCAGGATGCCTAATGTTTTCATATTCAACAGGGTATTTGTATGATAGTAGTGGTGCCAGAGGTATTGGAGTCGATGTTGATATTCCCTTTCAGATAGGCAATACGTTGGTAAAGATTTTTAAGTCCGATCCCATCGTGTTTTTGTTCTTTATCAAACCCCTTTCCATTGTCTTCTGCAATGATCTGAATAAGTTCTGCTTCTTCCATCAGCTGAAGGCTGACTTCCGTTGCTTCGGCATGTTTGTTGATGTTGTGCAGCAGTTCATTGCATATCCGGTACATGATGGTCTGCTGTTCATCTGTGAGCGATTTTTCTATAGCATAGTACAGGCTGTACCGGGTATGCTGGTTTTGATTGAGTTGGTCTACAAAGTTATAAAGCGCGTATTTCAATCCGTTTTCTATGAGTCTTGTAGAAACAAGATTGTGTGAGATACTGCGCATTTCAGCAACGCTCTGTGTAACCAGTTTTTCTATGTTTAGCAACTCTGGTATCGTTTGTGATGTTCGCATCTTTTGAATTACCATAAGTGTAGTAGCCAGTAATCCGCCAACCGAATCGTGAAGATCCCGGCCGATGCGTCTTTGTTCTTCTTCCTGAATCTGGATCATGGCCTGGCTTCTTTTTGTTTCCTGTTCCAGCAACTCGATGCTAAGCTGTTGTATTTTTTTTCTGTCGTTACTATACCGTTGGGAGATGCCCAGTGCAATGATGGTGGTCTCTCCCAGCAGGGAGAAACTGGTTCCGTACGTATTGATGAACGGCTGATAGGGAAGGGCAATTCCATACTGATATAGAATCAGGATGAAAGGTACCAGGATGAGAAAACTGATGCCTGCTACATAATACCCTACAAGTTTTTCACCCGACCGCCACAGAAAGGTCAGATACAGGATTATAAGCAGCATGGATAAAATAAATACGATCAGTATGCTTTGCAGGTAAAACATTTTAACTACTATACCAAATGGTTTGTAGTTGACGAATAGCAATAATACGGTTCCTCCAATCAGGAATATCATCGCCTGTACGGATCGGATAAGCGGTAGAGGAATGTTTTTTTGAGGGAAGAAGCGCAGCAGTACACTGATGAAAAAAAATACGGAAAGCAGAAAGAAGAAAGGACGGGCTTTATCTGAAAAATAGGGTGTTTCTGCCCATATATACCTGAAACCAAGCCCCCAGTTGGTTATGACCCAGAAGGATATAGTAAGTACATAGGCGGCATAAAGAATATTTACCGGATCAAGTAATCTGACCCAAAGGATAGTGCAATACAGGATGATCAGGATCATCCATCCAACAATCGCTCCCATCAGAAACATCTCCTGTTGCCGTATGCTGACAAAGCGCTCTTTTTCGATGATTTGTGGCAGCAGGTGAAGTGATTCTCCGGGTTTACTGATCCAAAGAAGTAGCGAAACAGATTCACCTGCCTTCAGGGTTACCGGTATTACGAGATCACGATCCTGTACCGCCCGCTGGCGGAATGGAAGATCATCACCAAGTTCCATTTCAGGTGATGAATGTCCGTTTTTATATACCCGAATATGATTGATATGCGGATTGTTTAGTATGAGCATCAGCGATTGGACATGTTGTTCTGGATTCACGATGGTGGTACGAAGCCAATAGGCTGTTGTCACAAAACCCGGGTTGAACTGGCCACGGATAGCGGGCTCCGTAAAGGGCTGGTCCCATACGGAAGTGGCTGAATCTAATGGTCCTGCTTTCTGTACGGTGAATGTTGGATAAGAAGCACTTGTATCCGTACAGGAGTAGCAGAAACCTACTGCCAGCATCAATATACTCAGCTTTGTATAGTGCAGCCAGTTCTTCATACGTATTGATTTTCCCAGATTACCCAGATGAATAAATTACTTATTTATTGGTATTGTCGGGGCCACTGATAAAACCCAATTTACACAACTCACCATAAAAAAACAGTACAATGTTTCGGAACATACGGGTATCGTTCTGCGGGATTTTCATGCTCGTTTTCAGCAGCGTTCTGCAGGCTCAGGAAAACATTAGTCTGGCCTGGGGTAATGTATTGAATCAATCTGTTGCAACCGGGGGAAGCATTGTTGTTCGATCCATTAAAGTTGATGCATCCGGTAATTCTTATGTTGCCGGGGAATTTTTTGCCACTGCTGATATGGATCCGGGTCCTGGCGTTGTGAATCTGACCAGCAAGGGGGGAAGTGATATATTTTTCGCGAAATACGATGCTTCCGGGAATTATGTATTTTCTAAACGGATGGGTGATTATTATGATGATCATGCCGGAAGTCTGGCTGTTGATGCCTCCGGGAATGTTTTTGTGGCCGGTTATTTCCAGGGAACGGTTGATTTTAATCCGGGTGTGGGTACGGCCAGCCTCACCAGTGCCGGAGTGGAGGATATTTTCTTTGCGAAATACGATGCTTCCGGGAATTATATTTTTGCGAAGCGGATTGGATCTATTTCAACCGATAAGGCGAATGCCATGGTAATAGATGGTAACAGTAATATTTACCTGACCGGGTATTTCAATTTAACAGTGGATTTTGATCCCGGATCTGGCATTACAAATCTTTCCAATTCCGGAAATAAGGAAATTTTTTTTGCCCGTTATAATGCCAGTGGTGAACTGGTGTATGCTCAAAAAATTGGTGCTTCCAATAATGATGAGGGTACCGCACTTTCGGTGGATGCCGGTGGAAATCTATGGCTGGCTGGTAATTTCGACGGTACAGTTGATTTTGATCCGGGAGCAGGCACACAAAATCTGACCTGTACAGCGGGTAGCAATGATATTTTTTTCGCAAAATATGATGCGACGGGTGCGTATCAGTACGCAAGACATTTATCGTCTTCTTTATTTTCTTCGAAATACGTGAATAGTATTGTGGCTGATGGAAGTGGGAATGTGCATCTTGCAGGCAATTTTTATGGTCAGATTGATTTTGATCCCGGTAATGGCACTCAAATCATTTCAGGTGATTACGATGCTTTCTTTGCGAAATATAATGCGAATGGAGAATACATGTATGCTAAAGAAATTGGTGAATATAATGGCTGGGATGGCGCATATGGATTGGCTATTGATGCTAGTGGGAATGTTTATATCACAGGATATTTTCAGGGCACGATAGATGCTGATCCGGGTGTTTCTACTGCTAACCTGATTAGCAGTAATGGCAGTATCGATATTTTTTTCGCCAAGTATGACGTCAATGGCAATTATCTTTTCGCGAAGCAGGCTGGTGGTACAGGAACTGATTACGGGATGACCATTGCAGTGGATGGTAGCGGACGAATATTTATCGGTGGGTATTTTGGTGGTACGGCGGATATGGATCCCGGATCCGGAACAGTGAATCTGGTGGCTCCGGGATCGGTATCCAATGCATTTTGGGGTGCGTATGACGCCAGTGGTGCTTATCGTTTTGCCGGTCAGCTGGGCACGTATAGCAACAGTGGCATGAGTAGCTATGTGTATGATGTAGCTGCCGATGGCAGTGGTAATGTATTTGTTATTGGAAAATTTTTTGGTACGATTGATGTAGATCCGGGCGCTGCTACTTCTACGCTGACCAGTACAGGAAATGCTGATGTTTTCCTGGCAAAATATTCTGCATCCGGCGGTCTGGTCTTTGCCCATCGTTTTGGAGGCACCAATGAAGATATTGGATATGGCCTTGTTTTAGATGGTAGTGGGAATGTTTATGTTACGGGTTCTTTCAGGGGGACAGTAGATTTTGATCCGGGCGCGGGTACGCAGTCACTCACTTCAGCTGGTTGGTCTGATATGTTTTTTGCCAAGTACAGTGCTTCCGGTAATTATGTATTCGCATTCAGGATGGGTGCTGCCAGTCAGTACCTTTATGGGCGAAAAATTTCTCTGGATGGGAATGGGAATATCTATGTAGCGGGAACGTTTACTTCCACGGTTGATTTTGATCCGGGCGCGGGTACGGCCAATCTGGTCAGTGCAGGAAGCGTAGACGTTTTTTTTAACAAGTATGATGCCAATGGAGGTTTTGTTTATGCAAAGCGTATTGGTGGGACGAATTATGATGAATTGAAAGGTCTGGCAGTTGATGCTTCCGGTACTGTTCATCTCTCCGGAAATTTTTCCGGCACCGCAGATTTTGATCCAGGTGCTTCAACGTTCAACCTCAGCAGTAATAATAATTCTTCTGATATTTTCTTTGCCAAATACGATGCATCCGGGAATTATGTTTTTGCCCATCGGATAGGCAGTTATGATTACGATGAAGCAGGTGAAATTGATGCAGATCCCACTGGGAACATTTATCTTACCGGATCTTTCAATGGGAATAATGTAGATTTTAATCCCGGCGCAGCCTACAATGGCTTATACGGTTCTGGCAGTTCAGATGCGTTTTTTGCCAAATACAACAGCAGTGGTGAATATATATTTGCCTACGCTCTGGGATCAACAACGGACGATTATGGAATTGATGTGCAGGCTGATGTCAGCGGTAATGTATATATAACCGGGACCTTTAAAGGATACGCAGATTTCAACCCCGGTGCTGCCTATGTGAGTCTTAGCAGCGGGGGCGGGAATGCGGATATTTTTTTCGCGAAATACAATGCTTCCGGAAATTATGTCTATGCCAAACAACTTATCTCATTTAATAATGAACCAGCGAATGTAGCCATCGCTGTGGATGGAAACGGGCATGTTTATCTTACGGGTTCACTGGCATCTATGGCAGATTTCGAACCCGGTACAGGTGTTTCAGAAAATCAGCCAACAGGCGATGCGGATATCTTTCTGGCAAAATATACGTCCTGTGCCGCTCCGGAATTATCCGGACAGTCGATCTCCGCACAATCAAGCACTATAAGCGGTATCACCTCTCTGACCGATGGAGACTGCCGCCTCCTATCACAGGTAGAGCCCAGCGGCGCCAGTCCGGTCTCGGGTGTGGTTAATGCTCAGGTCTGGGTAGAATCATCCGTTCCTACTGTATCCGGTCAGCCTTACGTGGCGCGTCATTATGAGATCACGCCTGCTACCAATGCTTCCACCTCCACCGGGAAAGTCACGCTCTATTTTTCCCAACAGGAATTCACTGATTACAACAATGATCCGGGAAGTACTACCAACCTTCCGGTTTCTGCATCCGATGCAGCCGGCATTGCGAATCTCATCGTACGTAAATACGATGGCACCAGCCCTGATGGATCCGGATTACCGGAAAGTTATACCGGCAGCTCAACCGAGATCAATCCGGTGGATGCCGACATTGTATGGAATGCCACTGCAGGCCGCTGGGAGGTCAGTTTTGCCGTTACGGGCTTTAGCGGGTTCATCGTACAAACTTCCCTTACTTCCTTACCGGTAACGCTTCTGGAGTTTTCGGTGCGCCCAATAAACAACACGGCTCATCTGACATGGAAAACGTCGGGTGAGTTCCAGAACAAAGGATTTGAGGTGGAGCACAGTATCAACGGTGTTGATTTCCGGTCCATCGGTTTTGTACAGGCTAACAGCAATGGCAATAGCAGTGTCACACAATCGTATCAGTTTACGGATAACCATCCGGTGAATGGACGAAATTTCTATCGCCTCCGTCAGCTGGATATGGATGGGAAAACTGCCTTTAGCCAGATCCGTGATATAGTAATCGATCGAAACAATGAATTAAGGGTATATCCTAATCCGGTTAAGGATGTTTTCACTGTAGATCTGCGGAAGCTTTCATTTTCCAGTGCACAGCTGGTTCTGGTGGATATGCAGGGGAGAACGCTCCAGAATTGGAGGGTGGCAATTGGGGTGGGAGTATTGACTCTGGATATCCGCGATCAGTTGCCCGGATACTATCTTTTAAAGATAGTAAATGAAAATGGAGAATATGCTATTCATCGGCTGATCAGACAGTAAGAGGCGAATGTCCGGAGATTTCTTATCTTTCCTGAAACATCGTTTCATGATGAGGGGATTCTTTTTGCTGATGTTGCATGGATTTTTGCTGTTTCTTGTACTTGGAACGGCCACGGCTCAGTCCATTCCCAAACTTCCGGTAAAGCAGCAGCCTGCACCCAAACCCCTTCCGGTTGCCAAGCCCAAACCCAAACCGGTAAAGAATATCGACCGTGATGGAGACGGGCTCACCAACGAGGTGGATCGTTGTCCGGATGAAAAAGGAACGATAGAGAATCATGGTTGTCCGGATGATTATTATCTTCAGGGAGCGGTTGATATTGGTATTACGGAGGTGGTCTATGAATCCGTTACTATTGGCACGCAGGAATGGATGAAGATGAATCTGGATGTGGATGCATTTCGCAATGGAGATCCGATTCCGGAGGCGAAAACAAAGGAGGAGTGGGAGAGAGCTGAAAAAGAAAAAAAGCCGTCCTGGTGTTATTACAACAATGATCCTGCCTATGGGGAAGTATATGGGAAAATATACAACTGGTGGGCGGTGAATGATTCGCGCGGGTTGGCACCGGAGGGGTGGCGGATTCCGCTGCCATCAGAATGGAATCGGATGAGTGAGGCCGCAGGGGGTAAAAATGCGGCTCCTTCGCTGAAGTCTCCTAAATTCTGGAATGCGGAGCATGTGGGTGGTGTTACCAATAGCAGTCGTTTCTCCGGTTTACCCGGGGGCTATCGCGATACCGATGGGTCATTCAAGGAAATAGGGAGCAGAAGTTTATGGTGGACCAGGCATTCCTATCCACATTCTTCGGCCCCACAGTATCTGTATGTAGTATTACGTGCGCTGGATGTGAAATATGAATATGTCCAGGAATGTTATCATTTCTCTGGTAATGGCGCTTATGTCCGCTGCATAAAAGAGTAAATGTATGTCTACGGTCCGTTTCACCGACCAGCAAAAAATACTGTCTGATTTTCAGACTCAGGTAGTGGTTCATTGTCCGGCCTGTAATGCAAAAGCCATGGCTGTAACGGATCAGGCAGTACATAAAGTAAGACTGACCTGTTTGCAGTGCGGATACAATAAAGAATCCAGTATACTAACTAAATATGGTAGTAAAACCATGGAGGTTATTATGCCGGCACATCGGTATTTTGATGCCACCTTGTGGTATCGTTCCCCTTTTCGAAATGATGTGTTCATGGCCTATAATGAAGCACATCTGGCCTACCTGAAAGAATACATAGGTGCCACCCTGCGTGAACACAGGGATCGTACCCATTTCACGCTGCTGGAGAAATTGCCGAAATTTTATCACGATGCGCGTAACCGGGAATCCCTGCTAAAGCTTATTGCGAAACTGGAAAAGAAGGATTAAAATCAAAATTAGTTTTACAATACAAACCGATACCCTACCCCTTTTATCGTGATGATT
>CANHUD010000082.1 GCA_947463665.1 Sphingobacteriales bacterium | reverse complement strand
GACGATGAACACCAGTTGTATTTTCAGCCAACAGGCGTTGCACTAACGGTTTCCGGATTGGATGCAGATTCCAAAGGATTACCCCTCGGGCTTACGTCGACCTGGACAGCCGGTGCTGTTGGGAAGGGATCGATGAAGGTTACCCTGAAGCACAAACCAGGCACCAAGGCTGCCGGAGATCCGGTTACCAAGGGTGAAACAGATGTGGAGATTGATTTTGGGGTACGGCTCAGATAATTTCTTTCCGACCCTGGAGGTACCGACCTCCAGGGTCGGTACCTTTGCTGCATGGAAATTAATTTGAATACACCGGCTTTGTTGTTCCCGGCCATTAGTTTATTGTTATTGGCCTACACAAATCGGTTCCTGGCGATTGCAAGTGTGGTTCGGAAGTTGCACGATGATTATTTTCAGGACAAAGACAAGGACCTTGCCTTGTTGCAAATAAGGAATTTCCGGAAAAGACTCCGTTACATCCGGCTGATGCAGGGTGCCGGTGTTTTTAGTTTTTTATTGTGCGTAGTCTGTATGTATAGTATTTATGAAGGCTGGTTAACGATCGCAAAATATGTATTTGCGGCCAGTCTGATCAGTCTTTTGTTTTCCCTGATCTGTTCCCTGGTTGAAATTTTTCTTAGTATGGATGCCCTTGAAGTGGTACTCCGTCATGTGGAGGAAGACTGACGTCAGGAAAGCAGGTTTTCTTTTTTCCGTTCTCCTATCTGCTGTCGCCACATGGCATAATAGAGTCCTTTTGTATCCAGTAAAGACTGATGAGTACCGGTTTCCTCTACTTCGCCACCTTCCAGGACATAGATGCGATCTGCATGCATGATGGTGGATAATCGGTGTGCAATGAGAATAGTGATCTGGTTGCCTTCCGCTGAAATATCCCGGATAGTCTTCGTAATATCCTCTTCGGTTAGTGAGTCAAGTGCAGAGGTGGCTTCGTCAAATATGAGTATTGCAGGTTTCCGGAGAAGGGCTCTGGCGATGGACAATCGTTGTTTTTCTCCTCCTGAAAGTTTTAATCCTCCTTCACCGATGACGGTTTCCAGACCGTTATCTGCTCTGGTTAGTAGTTTTTCGCAGGAAGAGCGTTTTAACGCGTACGTAAGTTCTTCATCCGAAGCGGTTGGATTTACAAACAGCAGGTTTTCACGGATGGTGCCGGAGAAAAGTTGGGTATCCTGCGTAACGAATCCGATTTGTTTGCGCAGGTCGTTGAAATTGATGCGGGTTTCATCGTGCCCATTGAAAAGTATTTTCCCTTCCTGCGGCCTGTAGAGCCCCACAAGGAGTTTCATAAGCGTGGTCTTTCCGGAGCCGGAGGGACCTACGAAAGCGATGGTATCTCCTTTTTTTACGGAGAAGCTGATGTTGTTTATTGCTTTGTGTTGGGCTGTACGGTGTTTGAATCCAACTTCCTGAAACTCCAGTACATCCACTTCCTGCAGCGCTTTGGGGTTAGCAGGTTCTGCTTCCGGTTCTTTGTTCATGAGGGTTGAGAAGTTATTCAGGGAGGCTTCTGCTTCTCGGTAGGAGAGCAGTATATTACCAATCTCCTGAAGGGGGCCAAAGACATAAAAGGAGAAGAACTGCATGGTTACCATTTCACCGGCGTCCATGTAATCCCGGAAGATCAGCCACATCAGAATGAATAGAATGATTTGCCGAAGCGTATTGACCATAGTACCCTGTATGAAGCTGATGCTGCGCACGCGTTTAACCTTGGTCAGTTCCAGTCCCAGGATTTTATAGGTGTTTTTATTGAGTCGGTTGACTTCCTGTTCGGTAAGTCCAAGGCTTTTTACCAATTCAATGTTTCGCAGTGATTCGGTGGTGGAGCCTGCCAGCGCGGTGGTTTGTCCGACGATGGTTTTTTGGATAATTTTCAGTTTTCGGCTGAGTACATTCGTGATCATAGAAAGTACCAGGATACCTGCCAGGTAGGCTGCTGGAATAGACCAGTGGATATAAAGGGATGCATATACGAAAACAAAGACTACACCAATCAGGATACCGAAGAGAACATTGATGCAATAGGTCATGAATTTTTCTACATCGGTCCGCACTTTTGTGAGTACAGATAATGTTTCACCGCTTCGCTGGTCTTCGAATTCCTGGTAGGGTAGTTTCATGGCATGCTGGAGACCATCGGTAAAAACTTTGGCACCGAATTTCTGGATGATGACGTTCAGGAAGAAATCCTGGAAGTTTTTGGCGATGCGGGACACCATGGCTACGGTGATAGAGGCCAGCAGGATGAACCATACGCCGGGTTTTTCCCAGGAGAAGCGATTGAAGTATTCAGTGTAGGGCATGGGATCACCTCCATCCTTCGCGAATTTGAATTCACCGGCCAGGTTGACCAATTTCCCGAAAAGGATCGGATCAATAAGGGAGAAACCTGTGTTGATGGCGGCCAGCAGTAGGGTGAGGGCCACCAGAGATGTATGTGGGCGAAGATAGGAGAACAGCATTTTCATGTGTCAAAGGTCGGTATTCCTGCCGGATGATGTACACGTTTCTGTAAAAGGGTCACCGGCCCCATGAGTCGCGGTCGAGGCTCCTGTATTGAATGGCTTCTGCCACATGTTCGGCTTTTACGTTTTCTGTGCCGGCCAGATCGGCTATGGTTCTGGACATTTTAAGGATCCGGTCGTGCGCTCTGGCGGAGAGACTGAGTTTCTCCATGGCATGACGCAGCAGAGCGGAGGAGGGGCGGTCAAGTGTGACCATCTGCCTTAGCAGGCTGCCGTCCATATGTGCATTGCCGTAGATGCCGGGAAGGCCGGTGAATCGGTTGGATTGTCTGGCTCTGGCCTCTCGTACCCGTTTTCGTATCTCATGGGAGGTTTCTCCGGGGGCCATATCAGCCATGGCACTGAATGGCATGGGTGTTACTTCGATGTGCATATCGATACGGTCCAGCAGCGGGCCTGAAATGCGGCTCAGGTATTTTTGAACGGCTCCCGGCGGACAGGTGCAGGATCGGTCGGGGTGATTGAAATACCCACATGGACAGGGGTTCATGGAGGCGATCAGCAGGAAGGATGCGGGGAATTCAATACCGGAGCGGGTTCTGTTTACCACTACTTTACGTTCTTCGAGCGGTTGCCGCATCACTTCCAGTGCGATCCGCTGAAACTCCGGCAATTCATCCAGAAACAGCACGCCGTTATGCGCCAGGGAGATTTCTCCGGGCTGCGGGATCGATCCTCCGCCTACCAGAGCGGTGTAGCTGATCGTGTGATGGGGAGCGCGGAACGGTCGTGTACTGACCAGCGTATGCTCTTCCCGGAGTTGGCCGGCCACACTGTGAATGCGGGTACTTTCAATGGCTTCTTCCAGTGTGAGTGGTGGCAGGATGGAAGGAAAGCGCCGGGCCAGCATGGTTTTCCCTGCACCAGGCGGGCCAATGAGTAGAACATTATGCCCGCCTGCCGCAGCGATCTCCAGTGCTCGTTTGATGTTCTCCTGGCCTTTGACATCCGCAAAATCGCCGGCCAGTGGTTCTTCAAGGGAAAATAATTCGTTTGTATTAACCTTTTGTGGTAGTAGTGAGCGTTGCTCCGATCGAAAAAAATCAATCACATCGGTTATATGTGTTACTCCAAAAACCTTTATGCCATCCAGTACAGCGGCTTCAGGGGCATTGGATCGGGGTACGATCAGTCCTTTAAATCCTTCTTTTCTGCTTTGAAGGGCGATGGGCAGTGCACCGCGGATCGGGCGAAGCGAGCCATCGAGTCCGAGTTCCCCCATCAGGATGTATTCCTGAAGGGCATCGGAATAGTCGAGCTGACCGGAGGCAGCCAGGATGCCGATGGCGATGGGCAGATCGAACGCAGATCCTGATTTTTTGATATCAGCGGGGGCGAGGTTGACCACGATCTTGGTTCGCGGCATGTGATAGCCGATCGATTTGATCGCATTTTCAATGCGTTGAAAACTTTCCCGAATGGCGCTATCGGGTAGTCCAACAATAAAATACATTCTGCCTTTCGGCGTCCAGCTTACCTCAATTGATATGGTTGTGGCATGTATGCCAAAGACCGCGCTTCCCATAGTTCTTACCAGCATGGGGTAAAACTACAAGGGGGGGAGTGATCCACCCTGGTGTTTTCAACAGCCTTTTGATAGAAAATCCTTTCCTGAAAAAGAGGAAAACATCATTTTAGGGATTCCAGTAAACGTACAACACCTTCCCGTTGCAGGATCAGATATCCCAGCCTGTCCTGGCTGATTCCATCTTTCAGTTGGTAGCTGAAGGTCAGTTCCTGTTCGGTGAAGGAGGTTTCGAAGTATTTGAAGCTGATGTTGGGGTATGCGTTCAGCTCTTCCCCGATCTCATAGAGGTGAGTGGAGAGGATGAACAGGGACTGGTGGATACGGATAAGTCCACGGATCACAGTGAGGGAGCATTTCATGGCATCCTGGATATTGGTACCCTTGAAAAGTTCATCGATGAGGACCAGCCATTTTTTTCCATCGTTGATGCGGAGCACCGTATTTTTGATCCGTTGTACTTCGTTGAAGAAAAAGCTTTCGCCTTTTACGATATTATCCGTTACGGTTATATTGCTCAGGATGCCATCGAACAGGCTCATGCGCATCTTCTGCGCGGGCACACCCATACCGATGTGGGCCAGGAATACGGCGAGTCCGGTGGATTTTATAAAGGTACTTTTCCCGGCCATATTGGCACCGGTTAGAAAGATGAAGTTGCTGTCTTTATTCAGTTTTACATCGTACGGTACGGGTTGGGGAAGCAGGAGGTGGTACATGCCGGATGCTTCGAGCAGAGGTTCCGGTTGTTCAATAATATCCGGAAGGGTTAGTTCATAGATTTTATTGGCCATTGCCATGGAATACCAGGCATCGAACTGGGCGTAGATATCCATGAGTTCGAAGAGTTGAGCGCGAAACTGTTCGTGGAAGAATTGTCCGAACCGGATGGTATCCGTCAGATTGAACGGTGTATTCGGCGGCTGTTGGGCAATCCATTGTGTTTCGGGTCGATTGATCAGCTGAGTTATTCTGTGGAGCAGTTTCTGCATAGCCGGCGGAGTATCGGGATGCCGGAAGAGATCGGTCAGCAGGTACATGGTTCGGATAAGGTCACTCACATGTTGCAGGGAGTACCGAACCAGCGAGAAGTCGGGTCCATGGAGGAGCCGGTAGACGAAGCTGCTGGCCAGATCGGCGGATCGGGGCAGTGGATCGAGGGCGTAGTCGTAGAACTTTTCTATGACCAGCAGGGTACCGTTGGTGATGGAAGAAGGCCAGTGGTCGATTTTCTCCTGTATTGCTTTCAGGATCTGCTGGGTTTGCCGGATACGGCCGGCATCGCTGTAGGGTTCTCTGAAGCAGGCCATGAGGCGGTCTTTCCCGGAGGAGGTACGCGTAAAGTTGAGACGGTGGAAAACCGAAAACGATTCTTCCGGGTGGAAAATAGAGAGGTCATAATAGGTAAACGAATCGATCTGCATGGTTACCGGTTGAAGGAGAGACGTTGTCCATACTTAGATGCATCGAACTGCCCGTTTGCATACGCCAGGTGTCCGCTAACAAAGGTATGGGTGATGGAAGCCGGGAACGTAAATCCTTCAAGGGGGCTCCACCCGCATTTGTAGAAGATATTTTCTTTGGATACCTGCCAGGGTTTATTCATATCGGTTAGGACGAGATCGGCATAATAACCTTCCCGGATATATCCACGGTCTTCTATCTGAAAGCATCTGGCTACGGCATGGGTCATTTTATCAACCATTTTTTCGATGGATATCCGGCCTTCGTTCACATAATGCAGCATCAGGGGCAGACTGTGTTGTACCAGGGGCAGACCGGCATGGGCGTGTGCATAGGGAGGTTCTTTTTCCTGGAGGAGATGCGGGGCGTGATCGGTGGCGATGATGTCCAGCCGGTCATCGAGCAGGGCTTCCCAGAGGGCAGCTTTATTATCGGCGCTCTTGATGGCCGGATTGCATTTGATCTGATAACCCAATCGGTTATAGTCATCCGCTGTGAAATGCAGATGATGAACACAGACTTCTGAGGTGATGCGTTTATCTTCGATGGGGAAGAAGTTGGTGAACAGCTGCAGTTCACGGGCGGTACTGATGTGCAGAATATGCAGGCGGGTATTGTATTTTTTGGCGAGCTGAACAGCGGTAAAGGAGGAAGAGAAGCAGGCTTCGGCATCCCGGATCATCGGATGATGGGCCGGAGTTAGTTCGGTGTTATCGTGCTGGAGTCTTTCCAGATTTTCCCGGATGATTTTTTCATCTTCACAGTGGGTGGCGATAAGGACTTCTGCTTCGCGAAAGATGCGGTCGAGGGTCAGGAAATTATCTACCAGCATGTTGCCGGTGGAGGCGCCCATAAAGATTTTGATCCCACAGATATCTTTTCGTTTGTCGTTTGTGCGGAGTACTTCATCGGCGTTGGCATTGGAGGTACCCATGAAGAAGGAATAGTTGGCAAGACTGGTTTGTGCTGCGATGGCATATTTTTCTTCCAGCAGTTCCTGTGTGAGTGCGTTTGGGAGGGTGTTCGGCATTTCCATGAAACTGGTAACCCCACCGGCGACAGCCGCGGCCGCTTCGGTGCCGATAGTAGCTTTATGGGTTAGTCCGGGTTCCCGGAAATGCACCTGATCATCGATCACACCAGGTAGGAGGTACTGGCCGTTGGCATTGATTTCTGTTGGATTTCCGGCGACGTTAAAACCGGAGCCGATCTTTTCAATGCGTTGGTTTCGGATGTAGAGATCTCCTTCGGTTATTGTTCCTTCATTGACGATGCGGGCGTTTCGGATGACGTAGTTTTGCATATCTTTTTAAAGTTCTATCTTTCGCGTATGATGAATCGTTTTCTGATGCGTCTGATGATTTCGGCCATACTGGTTGTATGTTCGGCCCGTGTTGCGGGTCAGTCGACCGGCTTCCCACAGGGATCAAAAGACTACACCTTGCTGGATCGCCTTGAAATTAAGGCACAAACCGACACTGTGCTTAATTTTTCCTTTATAAAACCGTTCCAGCGCAAATGGTGGGTCAACCGGCTGGAGCTTTACCGGGCGGAGGGTTCAGGTATAACGTTAAGCACCGTTGACCGGTACAATCTGGAGCGCTCGCTGATGCAGCACCCCGAGTGGGTGAGTGGCGACAAGAAAGCATTAAGGAGCAAGCGTTCTTTATGGAATACGTTTTTTCAGAATCCGGCACAGATGGTACAGGTGGATCAGCCTGATTTTTTTCTGTCGGTCAATCCCGTGCTGCAGTTGAAGTATGGCAGGGAATCGGGATTTGATGATCCGATCATGCTGAATTCCCGTGGGATGGTGGCGAGGGGGCTGGTAGCGAGGAGAGTGGGTTTTTATACGTACCTGACGGAAAACCAGGAAAGAGGTCCGGAGGTCTGGCGCGACTGGGTGGTACGTAACCGGTCTGTTCCCGGTGCCGGTTTGTATAAACGGTTCAAAGGAACCGGGTATGATTATTTTGATGCAAGGGGTGGGGTTACGTTTAGTGCGGCGAAATTCATTGATTTTCAATTTGGGTATGACCGACAGTTTCTGGGTAATGGGTACCGGAGTTTGTTCCTGAGTGATTTTTCGAACAACTATTTGTTTGCCAATATCAATATGAGGGTATGGCGGTTGAATTATGTGGCCAAGACCATGCAGCTGACATCACAGTATACCCGTGGCGCGTTGGATGTTTTGTATCCGAAGAAATACATGACGGTTCATCACATCAGTTTTAATGCACCGAAATGGCTGACGCTTGGGCTTTTTGAGGCGATTGTGTTTGACCGGATGAATACTTTGGAGCTGGCCTATCTGAATCCCATCATCTTTTTACGGCCGATGGAACTGGATATGGGAAGTGAGGACAATGCCCTGGTGGGGCTGGATGCCAAGGCGAATATTGCGAAGCGTTTTCAGTTGTATGGTCAGGTGAATTTTGATGAATTCAATCTGCGGTTTTTACGGGAGAACAAAGGATGGTGGGCCAATAAATGGGCATTTCAGGCCGGTGGTAAATATATAGATGCATTTGGTGTGAACAATCTGGATTTGCAGTTAGAGGCCAACTGGATACGACCGTTCATGTTTACACACAACGATACCCTGGCGAACTACACGCATTACAACCAGCCGCTGGCGCATCCGATGGGGGCCAATGTACGGGAGTTTATTGCCATTGCCCGGTATCAGCCGGCCCCGAAATGGCAGCTGGATGCTAAACTGATCGGATGGCAGCAGGGATCGGACACTGCCGGTCATAATTTCGGGAACAGCATTTTCAGGGACAGTGATACCCGTTTCATGGATGAAGGATATCGTTTTGGGGCGGCCACTCCGGTGAAAGGACTAAATGCCAATCTATGGGTGTCGTACGAATGGAAGGAGAACTTTTTTCTGGAAGGAAATCTGATGTACCGCAAGCTGACAGGATCGGAGAGTCGGTTAATGGCTAGTTTCGGGATTCGGTGGAATATGCATAGAAGAGAATATAGTTATTAGAGATTAGAGATTAACCTCTAATCTCTAATAACTATTCTCTAACCTCTAATTCCCGCCTCCTTCAAAATGAACCGAAAACAGGATCATTCTGGATTTAAGCTGATCTACTACATTTGAATATTTAAGGGCTTCGTCTCTGACGTGAACATTGGAGAGGCCCTGGCTGATTTTTATTTCGGGCGACAATACGAAATATTTAAAGAAGAATTGAAAGCCGATACCTGCTTCCACTCCGAAATCGGATTTTTTTACTTTCATTAGTTCATCGGCATTTCGGGCACCTGCGTTGGAGGCCAGGTCATAATCGTACTTCATTCCTGCGAGGGTGTATACCCTGAAATTTCCGATCCGATCGCTTTTTAATCTGGCCTGGAGAGGGAAACTCATTACTATGGATTCCACATTGCGGAAATTTTCCAGTTTGGTATCGCCCGGGTTAGGGATGCTTTGCGTGTAACGGAATTT